>DATHAV010000357.1:0-4247 GCA_035296505.1 Pseudoxanthomonas sp. | reverse complement strand
CAGGCTGCCGGACAGCACGCCGAAGATGATCACGGCCACCGTGCCCGACAGCCAAGCCGAGAGCATCAAGGCCCCGTCGCGCTCCAGCAGCGCGCACACGAACAGCAGCAGCAGGACGCCGAACAGATAGTTGGTGAACGGAATGGGCAGGGCCAGCATCACTCCCAGCAGCAGCAGCAGGAGCCCGGTGAACGCGCTGGCCACCACGTGTTCCAGTACCCAGGCCATGCGCGGACGCACCACGCGCTCCAGCCGCCGCAGCCAAGGCGCCAGCCTGTCGCGGAACCGCGACAGCGTGTGGCGATGCGGACCGCGCCGGGCCAGGAACGCGGGCAGCCAAGGCTTGCGCAGTCCGATCAACAGCTGCACGCCGATCAGCATCACCAGCGGCCCGCTGATGGCGCCGGCCAAGCCGGGAATGGGGATGAACGCGGGCAGCACGCCCACGAACAGCAGCATCCCGAACGCCGTCTGGCGCAGGCCCGACACCAGGTCGCCCAGCCTGAGGTGGTCGTCCGGATCGCCTTGCGCAAACCCGTCCAGCACCGCCCGTGTGCTCGGTCCAAGGTTCCGGCCGTCCTCGCGCCTCGAGCCTCCCGGATCAGCCGGTGGTGTCGCCATCCGCGTCCTCCGGCAGCGGCTGCAGCAGCAGCTTGTCGATGCGCGCGCCGTCCAGGTCCACCACTTCGATGCGCCAGCCGGCCCACTCCATGTGCTCGCCGACGTGGGGAATACGGCCGAAATGATCGATCACCAGGCCAGCGACGGTGTTGTAGTCGGCCTCCTCGTCCCCGGGCAGCGACACGCCGCCCAGCAGCTCGCGCAGGTCGTCGTTGGGCAGCGAACCGTCGACCAGCAGCGAACCGTCCTGGCGCGTCACCACCAGCGCGTCGTCGTCGGTGTTCTCGGAGGCCTGCAGACGGCCGACCACCGCGCCCATCAGGTCGCTGAGCGTGACCAGGCCCTGGATCTCGCCGTACTCGTCGACCACCAGCGCCAGCGACTGCTGTTCCTCGCGCAGGATCTCCAGCAGCTTCATCGCATGCGTGGATTCGGATACGAACAGCGGTTCGCGCAGGCTGCGGAAGATCTCCGGGTCCTTCTCGGAGAAGCGGTCGATCAGCGACTTGACCTCGAGCACCCCGACCACGTCCTGGTCGTTGCCCCGGTACACCGGGAACCGCGAGAACTGCGCGTCGCGCATGATCTCGATGTTGTCCCGGTAGCTGGCCGAGATGTCCAGCCACACCACTTTCTTGCGCGGCGTCATCAGGCTGTCGGCGGTGCGGTCGCCCAGGCGCAGCACGCGGTTCATCATGTTGCGCTCGTCGGCGTCGATCACGCCCTGCGCGTGCCCCTCCGCGACCAGGGTGCGGATTTCGTCCTCGGTGATGGTCCCGACGTCGTCCTTGCCCAGTCCCAGGACGCGCAGCACCAGCCGCGTGCTCACCGCCAGCAGGGCGACCAGCGGCGCGGCGGCGGTCGCCAGCCAGCCCATGGGCAGCGAGACCAGCCCGGCGATGGTTTCGGAGCGGGCGATGGCCAGGCGCTTGGGCACCAGCTCGCCGAAGATCAGCGTCATGAAGGTGATGAAGGTCACGGCGACGCCTATGCCGATGTTCTGCGAGTACTCGGCGGCAGCCGGCAGCACGCGCGCGATCCAATGGCCGATGCCGCGCCCGATCGCCTCGCCGCCGAAGAAGCCGGTGAGGATGCCGATCAGGGTGATGCCGATCTGCACGGTCGACAGGAAGTTGTCGGGCTTTTCCGAAAGCTCCAGCGCGCGCTTGGCCCGCAGGCTGCTCTGCGCCATTTGCCGCAGACGGCTCTTGCGCGCGGTCATCACCGACATCTCCGACATGGAGAAGAAGCCGTTGAGCAGGATCAGGGCCAGGACCAGGAGCAGCTCAAGCATGATCCAGGCACTCCTGTCTCAGGGGGCGTCCATGCATGCAAGAGGCTGGCGGGCGGCCGCGGGCGGGGGAGTGGGGTTCGTGGTGTTCCATAGGAGGCACCCGTGGGCGCGGCCGCAGTCTAGCAAATAGAGTCCCTCCAGCCCGATGAAGGCTGCCGACCGTTTCCGCGGCCGGCGGCCTCGCCTATCTGCTGCTCGGGCTTGCGCAGGGGCTGGGGTGGGATTGACGGTCTTGCTTGTGCCTTCGCGAGCAGATGGCGCGTAGCGATCGAGGGTGCAGGCGTCCGGGCATAGGCAAAGCATCCTCCATGGAACCGAATTCGCTTGACGCAGGTTGCAAGCTGCGGGCGTCGAAAGAACGTCTTGTCGGCCGCAGAGACCTGAGGATTCAGGCCTCATCCGCGCGCTGCGCGCACTTACTGCTGTCAGTGAGAACCAAGGCAACCGTCAGAGCAGGTCGCCTTCGGCGGTCAGGGCGCGCTCCATGTTGTCGCCCAGGCCGCCGATCTCCAGCACCAGGCGATCGACCTCGGCCGGGCTGAGGCCATCGTAGGGGCGGTTCTCGCACAGCTGCAGGTAGGGCACGCCGTCCAGGTCGCCGACAGCCAGGTAGCCCACGCTGCTCTGCCAGTTGAAGCCGAGGGCGCGGCGCGCGTCGACGCCGGTGATGGGCGCGATCACCGTGCTCACGCGCAGGTAGCTGCGCTCGTCGTCGTTGCCCAGCTCGGACAGATAGATGGTCTGGTGCCGCGTGCCGTTCTCCAGCGACAGTTCGACGCAGGCGACGTACGGTTCCTGCATCGTCAGCTTGTAGCCGGACTTGTTCAGATGGCTGCGGATCTGCTCGAAATTCTGCATGTCCAACTCCGTTTTGATGCGGCTATGCTAATGGCCGATGGCCGACAAGTCTGCCGCCGAACGCATACTTTCCGCGATCTACGCGATCCCGGCCGGCGAGGTCGCGGGCTATGGCGAAGTCGCGGCGCGCGCGGGGCTGCCGGGACGTGCGCGGCTCGCGGCGCGGGTGCTGAGCGAAAACGCCGACGCGCGCCTGCCGTGGCATCGGGTGCTGCGCTCGGACGGCCGCATCGCGTTCCCGGCCGATGCGCCGCAGTTCGCCGAGCAGTGCCGGAGGCTGCGCGCCGAAGGTCTCACCGTGGTGGACGGACGCGTGCGCGGCATTTCCGCCGCGCCCACCGTGGACGAGCGACTCTGGGGTCCGCCGCGGCGCTGAAGTGCGGGCGGTTCACCGGCTCCGTCGCCGCATCCACGCCGCGATGCTGAGGCGTTCGCGCGTGGCCGGCAGCACTTCGTGCTCGAGCTGGCTCAGGAAGCACACGCCGGTGCCCATCGCGGGCAGCACGTCCACCGTGCCTTCTTCGACGAACAGCCGAAGCGCGCCCCCTTGCGCCACCGTCCAGTCGTCGTTGAGATAGCTCACCAGCGATACCACGCGCGCGTCGGAGGCGCGGAAGCTGTCGCGATGCCGGCCATAGCGCGCTCCGGGCGGGTAGCGGGCGTAGTGCGCCTCGACCTCGTCGAGCCCCAGGAACAGGCGTCGGTTGAGCGCGATGCGCAGCTCCTCCAGCTGCGCCAGATAGAGCGCCGCTTGGCGGCCGCAGCGCGCATCGTCCAGCCACAGCGTGGCGTCGCCGCGCAGGTTCGCATCGCGGTGCAGGCTCTGCCCGCGCCCCACGGCCGCCGGACGCAGCGCAGCGGCCGCCTGCAGGCGCCGAAGGTCGCCCGCCAGTGCACGCGCCTCTTCGACCGCCGGGAATCCCGCCAGCCTGCACGCGCCGTGCGTGCGCAGCGCGTCCGCCACCGCATCGGCATCCTGTGCTGTGAGCTCGGGCATACGGGGCATGTCGCTATCATAGGTCGCAATCGACCAGAGACCGCCCATGTTCCCCAGACTTCCCCCGGTCACGCAGGCGCTGCTGATCGCCAACGTGGTGGTGTTCCTGCTGCAGCAAACGGTCGGCGGCTACGCGCTGGCGCAGTTCATGCTCTGGCCGATCGACAGCGGCGACTACGATCCGTCCTCGCAGGGTTTCAGCTTCATGCCCTGGCAGCTGCTGACCTACGGCTTCATGCACGGTAGCCTTCCGCACCTGCTGTTCAACATGCTGGCGCTCTTCATGTTCGGCGCGCCGCTCGAACACGCCTGGGGCAACCGCCGGTTCCTGACCTATTTCCTGGTGTGCGTGGCCGGCGCCGGCGTGCTGCAGCTGATCGTCGGCTGGTGGACCATGGCCAACGGCGGAGCCGCCTATCCCACCCTCGGCGCATCGGGCGGGGTGTTCGGCATCCTGCTGGCCTACGGGATGCTGTT
>DATHAV010000356.1:0-3672 GCA_035296505.1 Pseudoxanthomonas sp. | reverse complement strand
ACTAGCCTGATCGGATCGATCGATGCGCTGGGAATGGCCAGCCCGCGCGACTTCCAGATCGACGCCGGCGCCTATGCATGGCTGATGGCGCGCCCGGGATTGCCGCCAGGATTCCGTGGCCACAACGAAGTCCTGGCCGATCTCTGGTCCGGCCAGACCGGCATAGAACTGGACGGCAGGCGCGCCAATGCCGCGCTGCAGACGATCAACAGCCAGGGCTATGCCGCACGGCCCGCCGGTTGGCCCACCGGCGGCTTCGCCGAACAGCTGTGGACCATCGCCCAGAGCATCCGCTTCGACCTGGGCCTGCGTTTCGCCGCGCTCGATCTAGGCGGCTGGGACACCCACGAGAACCAGGGCACGGCCGGCAGCGGCTACCACTACTACCAGAACAAGATCCGCGAGCTGTCCGCGGGCCTGGCGGCCTTCTACGGCGAACTCAACGGCACCGGGCAGATGTCGCGGGTGACGGTGATCGTGCAGTCCGAGTTCGGCCGCCGCGTGCGCGCCAACGCCAACGACGGCACCGACCACGGCTACGGCAACCCGCTGCTGGTCCTAGGCGGACCGGTCAACGGCCGCAGGTTCTACGGCAGCTGGCCAGGCCTGGATCCGGAAGTTCTTTCGGCCACCTTCGGCGATATTCCGGTCACCACCGACTACCGACGCGTGTTCTCCGAGGTGATGATCCGGCGCATGGCGAACCCCAATATCGGAACGGTCTTCCCCGGCTACAGCGGGTACGCCCCGCTGGGCATCGTGCAGGGGACGGATCTTGCGCCGCAGGCTATGGCCTCGGCAATCCCGATGGGCAGTTCGCCCGCGTCAAACACTGGCGCTGGCAACGATGTTTCAGCAGGCCCGATCCACGCTGCTGGCGCACTGCAACAGGATCGCGCGGTGCCCCAATGGCGGCGTAGTGCGATCAACCGAATGGGCATCCTTCGCAAGGATTGAGCGTTGTCTGTCTGGCAAGGATCAGGTGTATCCGCGGCGGCTGCGCTGGTTGCGCAAGGGCTTGTTCGGAGTGTGCCGACTCCACGTCGCTTTCGGCGTCGTTCGACTTGCTAGGGCTTCGCACTGCATTCCGCAGGACTAGCGCCGCAAGTCCTACGCCTGAAGCAATGCCGGCCAATGCCGTGCTGCCACTCCTCGAATGCATAAAGGATTGCGATTCGCTGCGCGGTATCAGTGGCGAAGACGGCACACAGTTCGTAGCTGTCGTCGCCCAGGCGGCGGTAATCGTAGGCTTGGCCTGTACCGGGTCTGTAATGGAAAGCCGCAAGCGCGGTTGCCTCGCCAGAGCCTGCAGGCCGGCCGGAAGCGGATGACCGTTTTTAGCATGCGAGTCCAAGGCGCTGAAGATGCGCGCCAGGTCGTACTCTCGTTTCTCGTCCAGCCTGACCTGGCGTTGCGCCTGTGGCGAACCCGTCACCCACAGGGCCGCGACCACCGTCGCCGCCATGACCAGCGCGGCAACGATCAGCAGCCATCGGCCGACATGCCCGCTACTCACGGATCCCTTTCTTCACGGCGCATGTCCCACAGGTAGTAGCCGAAGATCGAACCGGCAATTACCGCGGCCACCAGCACCTTCAGCAGGAAGCGCACACTGGATTCGCCGCCGAGCACGTTGTAAACCAGGACAATCATGTCCCCAGCCAACGCGATCGCCATGACAAACAACGTGAGATAGGTCAACCATCGCCGCACCGCCGACAGGCGCTTGATGGGCTGCGCGATACTTCGCGGCCAAGGTATCGGGCGATGAATACGAACACCGGAAACGCGATGATCAGCGAGGCGGCAGACCAGCGCATCGATGATGCGAGCGCCTTGATCTCGTAGTCGAGGTCGGCAGGGTCGGGCTACGCCCGGTTGATCAAGTGGAACAGCAGGCTGCCCAGGTGATAGGCCAGGTGATAGGCCGCCAACAAGTACAGCGTAGTGAACAACAGCAGGTACAGGAACACGTCGTGCGCCGAGAGGGTGGGGCGTGGCCTGGGCACCGGCACCGTGAACGATACGTCGGCGTAAGCGTTCAATGCGGCGTTCGCCTGGTCCGCCGGCCATCCTGCGCGGGCCAATGCTTCTCCGATTTCTTCCCGCTTTGCGCCTTTGGCAAGCGCATCGCGCACGAACACGTCAAGATTTTGGATCGGTGAGCCCACGGCATTTCCATGTTTGTGACGGCGATGCCGAACTCTAGCAAAATACGCGCCCAGGTGCGGCTGCACAAAGTTTCATCGAGCCTTAAAGAAAAGCGGGCCAAGACCCGCTTTGTTCTCAGGCGACAGGGCTTCAGATCACTCCGCGGCGACGCCCTCGCCTTCCTCGACCGCCTTGATCGACAGGCGGATGCGGCCCTGCTTGTCGACTTCCAGCACCTTGACCTTGACGATGTCGCCTTCCTTGAGCTTGTCCGAAACCTTTTCCACGCGCTCGCTGGAGATCTGCGACACGTGCACCAGGCCGTCCTTGCCCGGGGCGATGGTGACGAACGCGCCGAAGTCCATCAGCTTGGCGACCTTGCCCTCGTAGATGCGGCCAGGCTCGACATCCGAGGTGATCTGTTCGATGCGGGCCTTGGCCGCTTGGCCGGCGGCGCCGTTGACCGAGGCGATGGTGATGGTGCCGTCGTCCTGGATGTCGATCTGGGTGCCGGTCTCCTTGGTGATCGCCTGGATCACCGAACCGCCCTTGCCGATCACCTCGCGGATCTTGTCGGGGTGGATCTTGATCGTGATCAGGCGCGGCGCGAACTCGCTCAGCTCCGCGCGTGGGGCGGTCAGCGCGGCTTCCATCTCCTTGAGGATGTGCAGGCGGCCCTGCTTGGCCTGGGCCAGCGCGACCTTCATGATCTCCTCGGTGATGCCCTGGATCTTGATGTCCATCTGCAGGGCGGAGATGCCCTTGGCGGTGCCGGCGACCTTGAAGTCCATGTCGCCCAGGTGGTCCTCGTCGCCGAGGATGTCGGACAGCACCACGAAGTCGTCGCCCTCCTTGACCAGGCCCATGGCGATGCCCGCCACCGGCGCGCTGATCGGCACGCCGGCGTCCATCAGCGCCAGCGAACTGCCGCAGACCGAGGCCATCGACGAGGAACCGTTGGATTCGGTGATCTCGGACACCACGCGGATGGTGTACGGGAACTGCTCCATGGTCGGCATCACCGCCAGCACGCCGCGCTTGGCCAGGCGGCCGTGGCCGATCTCGCGGCGCTTCGGGCCCATCATGCGGCCGGCCTCGCCCACCGAGTACGGGGGGAAGTTGTAGTGGAACAGGAAGTGTTCCTTGTACTCGCCGGCGACCGCGTCGATCACCTGGCCGTCGCGGGCGGTGCCCAGGGTGACGGCGACGATCGCCTGCGTTTCGCCCCGGGTGAAAAGCGAGGAGCCGTGCACGCGCGGCAGCACGCCGACGCGCGAGGTGATGGGGCGCACCGCGTCGAGCGCGCGCCCGTCGATGCGCACCTTGGTCTTGAGGACCGACTCGCGCATGGTCTGGTATTCCTGCTCGCCGAATTCCTTGGACAGCGCGCCGCTGCTCCAGTCGTTGGTCTCCGCCTCCGGCTGCAGCGCGCCCAGGATCGCCTTCCTGATCGAGGAAATCGCGTCGCGGCGCTGCAGCTTGTCGCGCACCTGGAATGCACCCGACAGCTGGTCGCCGACC
>DATHAV010000355.1:0-1755 GCA_035296505.1 Pseudoxanthomonas sp. | reverse complement strand
GCCTGTGCGTGGAAGTGCGCGCACTTTACCAGTGCGCCCATCAAAGCTCGGCGAGGAAGTCGCGCACCGCCGGGCCGAAACGGTCGAAATCGACCAGGAATGCGTCATGGCCCTGCGGCGACTCCAGTGCTACGAAGGAAGCGTCGGCCCCGCCGGCGCGCAGGCCGTCGGCGATCTGCTGCTGCTGCTGAAGCGGGAACAGGATGTCGGTCGCCGCGCCGATCGCCAGGGCCTTTCGCACCCGGATGCGGGCAAGCCCCTGGAGTACGTCGCCGCCGTAGGTCTCCGCCAGGTCGAACCAGTCCATCGAGCGGCTCAGGTACAGGTAGCAGTTGGGATCGAAGTGGCGCACGAAGCGCCGCGCATGGCCTTCCAGGTAGCTTTCGACCTGGAACTCCAGCCCGAACGGCTCTTCGTCGGAGCGATCGGAATCCAGCCGCACGCGGCCGAAGCGTCCGTCCCACTCCAGCGCGGAGCGGTAGGTGATCACGCCTAGCTTGCGCGCCATGCGCATGCCCGATTCGGGGTAGCGCGCCTCGTGGTAGCGCCCGTTGTTCCAGTTCGGGTCCAGGCGGATCGCCTCGCGCTGCAGCGAGCGGATCGCGATGGAAAAAGGCAGGGCGCGCGCGCTGCCGGAGATGTTGACATGCGCACGCGCGGCGTCCGGATGCCGCAGCAACAGCGCCAGGGCGACCATGCCGCCCATCGAATTGCCGACCAGGCAGGCGAGCTGTTCGATGCCCAGCCCGCGCACCACCTCGTACGCGGCATCGGCGATGTCTTCGATGGACAGCGGCGGAAAATCCAGCCGGTACGTTTCGCCCGTTTCGGGATCGACCGACGCCGGCCCGGTCGAGCCCTTGCAGCTGCCGAGCGAGTTGACGCACACCACGAACCAGCGTTCGGTGTCGATCGGCTTGCCCGGCCCCAGCATTTCCTCCCACCAGCCTGCGGCGCCGTTGCCCTCGCTGCGCGCGGCGTGGGCATCGGGCGACAAACCGGTGACGATGAGCAGCGCATTGTCGCGCGCCGCGCTCAGCGTGCCCCAGGTCTCGAACGCGATGCGCGCGCCGCGCAATTCCCCGCCGCGCTTCATGGGGAACGGCGAGGGCAGGGGGTGGAAACGGGTCGCGGGCGGAGTGAACTCGGTCATCCGGGGATTCTACCGCCGGGGTTGCGCGGGTCTGCCGTTGGCGCGCCTCAATCGGCCGGTGCCGCGTCCGGATCGGCGGCGCCCAGCACCAGCTCGATCGGGCCGCTGGCCGGCAGCGAGACCCGCACCGGCCTGGACTCCAAATCGCCCGCCTGGCGCATGGCGTCGCCGCTGGCCGACAGCCGCGCCAGCACTTCGACGTCCTTCAGCGCCGAAAGCTTCTGCGTCGGCATCAGGCTGTCGCTGTCGTCCAAGGTCACGGAAAGCGGCAGGTCCTGGAGCGAGTGCTTTTCGACCGCCACCGGCATCGGAGGTCCATTGGGCACACGGGCGATGATGAACACGCTGGCGTCGCCGCGCAGGCGCACACGGGCGGCGAAGTCCGGGGCCAGCGACACCGTCACCGCGAGCGCTTCGGCGGCAGGCGCTGGCGCCTCGGCCGCGGGCAGCGGAGGCAAGCCGGCCTCGGCGCGTGCGGCGTCGATCTGCAGGCGCAGGCTCGGCGCGGTGGCGGCGTCCACGCGCGCCAGCAGGAGTTCCCAGGTCCGCGCCGCCTGCGCGGGCTGCTGCGCCTGGCGCTGGGCCATGCCGGTGAACCACAG
>DATHAV010000354.1:0-2404 GCA_035296505.1 Pseudoxanthomonas sp. | reverse complement strand
CATGGCCCGGCAGGCGCTGCAGCGGGCGGTGTTCGAGGCCCGCCTGCGCGGCGAAGACCCGGCCGCCACCCACGCCTGGCTGCGGGCGCGCGGCGGACTGCCGTCCGGGCCGCTGGGCCGGCGCACGCTGGAAACGCTGCGGGCGGAAATCGAACCCTACGCCGAAGCGTTCGCCGCCTGGCGCGGCGACGCCGTGGCCGAGGCGCCGCGGGTGGAAGCCGAACTCGAGGCCCTCACCCTGCACGGCCGCATCGCCGACGCCTATCCGCACGGCATCGCCCGCGTGCGCTTCGACCCGCCCAACGGCACCTCGTCGATCCGCGACGGGCTGGACTGGCTGCTGGCCAGCGCGGCCGGGCTGCCGGCGCCGCTGGTGCAGTTCCACGCCGGCTCCGGGGGCGGCATGGAGCCGCACGCCCGGCCACCGCTGGATTCCGGGCTGGCGCGCGCGCTGCTCGAACGCCTGCTCGCGCTGCGCGCCACCGGCCTGCGCACGCCGCTGGCGTTCGCGCCGTACAGCGGCTGGGAGCTGTTCAACGCGCCCACGCTGGAGCGCGGCCTGCAGCTGGCGGCCGGCAGGTGGCGCGGCAGCGAGCGCGGCTGGGGCGAAGGGCAGGGCGAGGCGCTGCGCCTGACCCTGCGCGGCCGCGATCCGTTCACCGACGAGGCCACCACCATCGCCTTCGTCGAGCAGGCGCTGACCGTCTACAGCGCCGTGGTCAACGGCACGCTGTACGCCGGCGGCGACCGCGACGCGCTGCGCGAGGTCGCCGCGGATCTGGACCTGGACCTGGAGCCGGCCGAGTGAGCGCCGCCGCGCGCGATCCCTACCTGGACCTGCCGCTGGACGGGGTGCGCGCGATCGAGGCCTCGGCCGGCACCGGCAAGACCTTCACCCTGGCCACGCTGGTGGTGCGGCTGGTGGTGGAAGGCGGCCTGCAGGTCGGCCAGGTCCTCGCCGTCACCTACACTCATGCCGCCACCCAGGAGCTGCGCAGCCGCGTCCGTAAGCGCCTGCAGCTGGCTGCGGACCTGGCCGCGGCGCCGTTGCCGCCCGACCCGTCGCCCGAAGCCGCGCTCACCCACGCGATGCTGCAGGGCTACCTTGCGCGCGGCGTCGAGACCGTCCAGGCGCTGCGCCGCCGCCTGCGTGCCGCGGCCGAGGCCATCGACCTGGCGTCCATCTTCACCATCCACGGCTTCTGCGCACGGGTGCTGCGCGAACACGCGCTGGAGGCCGGGCAGGGCTTCGATGCGCCGGAGCTGATCACCAGCGACGCCCGCTTGCGCGAAGTCGTCGCCACCGACCTGTGGCGCGCCCACGGCGCCGATCCGGAGGCCGCCGACGACCTGCTGGCGCTGTGGCCGGGCGGGCCCGAGGCGCTGGCCGGCGACCTGTCGCCGCTGGTGCGCGAGCCCGTGCTGCGTCCGTCGCTGGCGGAACTGCCCGACGACCCCGCCCCCCGGCTGCACGCCGCCGGCGTCGCGCTGGCCGATGCGTTCCGCGCGCATGGCGACGCGTTCCGCGCCTCGCTGCTGGCGGCGGTGGAAGCCAAGGCGCTGCACGGCGGCAGCTACAAGGCCGAATGGATCGAGGCGCTGTTCGGCGCCTTGCACACCTTGCACGCCTGGTGCGCCGGCGATGGCGCCGGCCTGCCGTTCGCGCACCCGAAGCTGTGCCAGCTGCGGCGCGAGACGCTCGCGCTCCGCACCAGCAGAGCGGCTGCCGGCCGCACGCCCGATTCGCCCATCTGCGACTTCGTGCCCGCCTACCTCGATGCGCTCACCGCGGTGCAGGAATGGCCGGACGCGCGCCGGGCGCGGCTGCTGCACCGCCTGCGTGAGGATGCGCGCGCGCGCATGGCCCGCTACAAGCAGCAGCGTCGCGTGCACACCTACGACGACCTGATCGACCGCGTGGCCGAGGCCATCGACGGTCCGCAGGCCGATCTGCTGGTGGCCCGCCTGCGCGCCCAGTACGCGGTGGCGCTGGTGGACGAGTTCCAGGACACCGACCCGCGCCAGTGGCGGATCTTCGAACGCAGCTTCGGCGCAGCCAGCCGCGCCCCGGCGCTGTTCGTCATCGGCGATCCCAAGCAGGCGATCTACGGCTTTCGCGGCGGCGACGTGGAGAGCTACCTGGCCGCGCAGGCGGTGGCCCAGCCGGCGCCGCCGCTGGCGCTGAACTTCCGCTCGCGTCCTGGCGTGCTGCGCGCGATCGCCGCGCTGTACGCGCAGGCGCAAAGCTCGGGCGACCCGCCCTTCGTCGATGCGCGTATCCGGTTCCGCGAAGTCGGCCCCGGCGGCTCGCGCATTGATGAGGACTTCCTGCGCAACGGCGCGCCGGCGCCGGCGCTCACGCTCTGGCGGGCGCCCGCGCCCAACCCCGACGATAAGGGCAAGC
>DATHAV010000353.1:0-5631 GCA_035296505.1 Pseudoxanthomonas sp. | reverse complement strand
CGGCGCCGGTTCGCCCGGCTCCGCCGCCCCTGCCCGAACCGCCGCCGCCGCCCCGCGCCGCGCCGCCGCCGCCCGCCGCGCCGCGCAAGCCGGATCTCGCGACCGTCGCGGTGCGGGCGATCAAGCGCTGGTTCACGGTGGGCAACGTGCCGGTGAAGATCGGGATGCTGGTGCTGCTGGCCGGCGTGGCCGCGCTGCTGAAGCACGCCAGCGACCAGGGCTGGCTGAGCGTGCCCATCGAACTGCGGCTGGCGGGCGTTTCGGCGGCGGCGCTGGCGGGGCTGACGTTCGGTTGGCGCCAGCGCCAGGCCAAGCGTGCGTTCGCCCTCGCGCTGCAGGGCGGGGCCGTCGGCGTGCTGCTGCTGACGGTATTCGCGGCTTTCAAGTATTCGCTGCTGCCGGTCGTCGCCGCGTTCGCGCTCAGCGTGGCGCTGGTGGCCGGGCTGTGCGTGCTCGCCGTCGCCCAGAACTCCAGGACCTTGGCGGTGCTCGGCATCCTGGGCGGCTTCATGGCGCCGATCTGGCTTTCGACCGGCAGCGGCAACCACGTCGCGCTGTTCTCGTACTACGCCGTGTTCAACGCCGGGATTCTGGCCATCGCCTGGTGGCGGCCGTGGCGGGTGCTCAACCTGCTGGGGTTCGCCTTCACCTTCGGAATCGGCACCCTGTGGGGCGTGCTCCAGTACGCGCCGGAGAAGTTCGCCAGCACCGAACCCTTCCTGCTGCTGTTCTTCGCCTTCTACCTGCTGATCCCGATCCTGTACGCACGCCGCCGGCCGGCTCGCCGCGGCGACCCGATCGACGGCTGCCTGGTGTTCGGCACGCCGCTGGTCGCGTTCGCGCTGCAGGCCGGGCTGCTGGCCGGCGAGCGCATGCCGCTGGCGCTGTGCGCGCTGGGGCTGGGCGCGCTGTACGCGGTGCTGGCGCGGGCGTTCATCCGGCGCGAGGGGCGGGCGGTGCTGGGCCAGTCGTACGCGCTGCTGGCGGTGGGTTTCGCCACCCTGGCGGTGCCGCTGGCGCTGTCGGCGCGCGCGACCGCCTCGGTGTTCGCGCTGGAAGGCGCCGCGCTGGTGTGGCTGGGCCTGCGCCAGCGCCGTTGGCTGCCGCAGGCCACCGGCGCGCTGCTGCAGCTGGCGGCGGCGGTCGCCCTGCTGGTCGGCGCGTCCGACCATCGTTGGCTCGATCCGGTCGCCACCGCCAATCCCACCTTCATGGGCATGCTGCTGATCGCGCTGGCCGGTTTCGCCAGCGCCTGGTCGTACCGCGCGCAGCGCAACGTGCGCGCAGCGCTTGCGTACTACCTGTGGGGACTGCTGTGGTGGTGCGGCAACGGCTTGTTGGAGATCGAGCGTTTCATCGACCCCTATGCGCAGCCGGACGCGGTGCTGGCCTTCGTCGCCCTCACCGGCTGGCTGGCGGCCGAAGTGCATCGCCGTCGCCCGGCCGATGCGCTGGCGCTGACCGCGCTGGCGGGTTTCGTGGCGGCGTGGCCGCTGGCGCTGGCGCAGGACCAGGCCCATGGCCAACCGTTTTCCGGGTACGGGCTGTGGGCCTGGCTGCTGTTCGCGGCGCTGGGCGTGCGCAGCCTGCGGTGCCTGCGCGAAGGCGGCGGACGCTTCGCCGCCTGGGCGCAGTTCGCGTGGCTGCTGCTGTGGCCTTCGGTGCTGTCCCTGTTCGCGAACTGGCTGGCGCAGCGCTTCGGATTGGCCCAAGGCTGGCGGATGGCGCTGGTGGCGCTGCCGTGGCTGGCCGCGCTGTGGGCCTCGCTGTACCGCTGGCGCTGGCTGTCGATGCCGTTGGGCGACCGCTTCGACCGCAGCCGCGCGCCGCTGCAGATGGCGCTGCTGGCGGTGCTCGGGCTGTGGTGGTCGGCGTGCCTGTGGCTGCACGGCGATTCGGCGCCGCTGCCGTGGCTGCCGCTGGCCAACCCGATGGAGCTGGCGCAGCTGGCCCTGCTGGCGCTGGCCGCGGCATGGCTGCTGTCGCCGCAGGCGCCATCGCCGCTGCGGCGCCATCGCCTGTTCGCGCTCGCCAGCGTCGGCTTCGCGATGATCACCTTCAGCACCCTGCGCGGCGTGCACCACTGGGGCGGCGTGGCATGGACGCCGGACCTGCTTCCCACCAACCTGGCGCAGACCGCCTTGACCGTGGTCTGGAGCGTGCTGGGCGTGCTCGGCTGGGTGATCGGCTCGCGGCGCGGCCAGCGCGGGCTGTGGCTGGCGAGTGCCGTGCTGATGGCGGTAGTGCTGGTCAAGCTGGTGCTGGTGGACCGCGGCAACCTCGGCAACGTGCTGGGCATCGCCTCGTTCATCGCCTACGGCCTGCTGTGCACGGTGGTGGGCTATCTTGCGCCGGCGCCGCCGCGCAGGACGATCGAGGAAGTATCCGCATGAAGAAGCTCGCATGGCTGGTCCTGCTGCCGATGGCGGCGCTGGCCTCGGTGCGCGACGACTACGCGCGGCAGTGGCCGCTGATCCTGGAGTCGCCCGACGCCGGCGCCTACCGCGTCACCCTGGACCGCGGGGTCTACCTGCGGGCGCAGTCGCCGCGGCTGGGGGACGCGATCGTCGTCGATGCCGAGGGCGATGCGGTGTCCGCCTCGCTGTTCGGGCCCGAACAGCCGCTGGCGCGGCCGGCGCGCGAGGTGCGGGTGCCGTGGTTCCCGCTGTCGCTGCGGAACTCCTCGCTGGACCGCGACATCGCCGCCATCAGCGAGATCGGCAGCGACGGCAGCCTGCGCCGGATACAGATGCGGCAGTCGGGCGATGCCGCCACCGAGTATGTCGTCGACCTGAGCCGCGTCGGCGAACCGGTCTCGGTGCTGGTGGTGGACTGGGCGCCGGGGCAGGCGCCGTTCGAACGCCGTTTCGGAGTGGCCGCATCGGACGACCTCAAGGACTGGTCGATGGTCGCGCCCGATGCGCGCCTGCTGGAGCTGGAAAACGCCGGACAGCGCCTGGCCGAGCACCGCATCGCGCTGCCGCAGGCGACCCGCGCGCGCTACCTGCGCCTGATGCCGCCCCCGGGGCAGGCGCCGCTGCCGATCACCGGCATGCGCGTGGAGCTGCCGCCGCAGGCGGCCGACCTGGCCTGGCGGTGGGAGGACCTGGCCGGCAAGGCGGTGACGGAGCAGGGGATCGCCGGATTCGAATACCGCCTGCCCGGGCGCTTCCCGATGCGGCGCGCCGACGTGGTGCTGCCCGGCAACAGCAGCAATCGGTGGCGCCTCCACAGCCGCGACGACGAGCGCACGCCGTGGCGGCCGGCCGCCAACCCGTGGCTGGCCTACCGGGTGGCCGGCAGCGACGGCGGGCACTCCGATCCGCAGGCGCTGCACGAGACGCGGCGCGACCGCCACTGGCGCCTGGTGGCGGAAAAGCCCGGGCAGGCGCAGGTGCCGACGCTGCGCCTGGGCTACCGCGACGAGGTGATGGTGTTCCTGGCCGAAGGCAGCGCGCCGTACGCGCTGCTGGCCGGCAGCGGACGCGCCGCGCGCGCGGATGCGGCGCTGCCCCAGCTGGTGGATGCGCTGCGCCAGCAGCGCGGTCCCGAGTGGCAGCCGGCGGTCGCCACCCTCGGCAAGGGCGCGGTGCTGGCCGGCGACACCGCGCTGGCCCCTGCCCCGGCCGAGCGCGACTGGAAATCCTGGCTGCTGTGGGTGCTGCTGGTCGGAGGCGCGGCGCTGGTGGCGTGGTTCGCGATCAGCCTGCTCAAAGGTCCGGCGCCCGAACGCTGAGCCGCTGCGGATTGCGCCGAACGCTTCGCAGGCGTATCGGCGACGCGCCGATGCATGATTTCCAAAGCAGCGTCGGAGGCGCCGGACTCAATCGGCGATTGCAGGAAGGCCTAGATGCTGGCGAACGCCCGCCTGATGCGCGACTGCCGATGCTCGATCCCCGGCCGCACCGCGACGGGGGCCTCCGGTGCTCGCGTCCGCGCCAAGCTCGCGGCCGGTCGATACGGCAGGACGCAATGCCTCCAGTCCTACAGCTTCGCCCGCTGCGCCTTCAATCCCTCGAGCTGCGCGTTCCACTCGGCCAGGCGCTTGCGCTCCTGCTCGACCACCGCCGGCGGGGCGTTGTCGACGAAGGTTTCACTGGCGAGCTTGCCGCCGCACTTGGCGATCTCGGCCTCCACCCGCTTGAGCTCCTTGTCCAGGCGCGCGCGTTCGGCACCCAGGTCCACCAGGCCCTCCAGCGGCACCAGCAGCTTGAGTTCGCCATGGATGGCGGTGGCCGACGCGGGTGCGTGATCGGCCGCGTCGAGCCACCGGATCGACTCCAGGCGCAGCAGGAACGACAGCTGCCCGCCGTAGCGCTGGACCAGCTCGCGTTCGCGTTCGCTGCCTTCGCACGCCAGCAGCGGCACCGTACGGCCCGGCGCGACGCCCAGGCCGCTGCGCACGCCGCGCAACGAGGCCACTAGGGCCTTGAACCACTCGACGTCGGCCTCGAACCGCGCGTAGTCGTCGGACAGGTACTGCGCATCGAACAGGTCCGGGTACGGCTGCAGGCTGATGCTCAGGCCCTGCACGCCCGCGCGCGGCGCCACTTGGCGCCACAGCGCCTCGGTGATGAAGGGAATCAGCGGATGCAGCAGGCGCAGCAGGCTTTCGAGCACGTACAGCAGGGTGTGGCGCGTGCTTTGCGCCGCCGCTTGGTCCTGCCCGCCCAGCGCCGGCTTGGCCAGTTCGACGAACCAGTCGCAGAACTGGTTCCAGGCGAACTCGTACAGGGTCTGCGCCAGCAGGTCGAAACGGTAGGCGGCGAAATGCGCGTGCGCCGCGTCCGCGGTGCGCGCCAGGGCCGCCAGGATCGACTTCTCGAAATCGGTCGCCGCCGGCGGCTGGCCCTCGAACGCGGCGCCTTCGGTGTTCATCAGCACGAAGCGCGTGGCGTTCCACAGCTTGTTGCAGAAGTTCTTGTAGCCCTCGGCGCGGCCCATGTCGAACTTGATGTCGCGGCCGTGGTTGGCCAGCGCGGCGATGGTGAAGCGCAGCGCGTCGGCGCCGTGGGCGGGAATGCCGTCGGGGAACTCCCCGCGCGTGGCCTTCTCGATCTTCGGCGCGTCGGTGGGCTTCATCAGCCCGGTGGTGCGCTTGGCCACCAGGTCGTCCAGCGCGATGCCGTCGATGATGTCCAGCGGGTCCAGCACGTTGCCCTTGGACTTGGACATCTTCTGTCCGTCCTTGTCGCGGATGAGCCCGGTGACGTAGACCTCCTCGAACGGCACCCGCCCGGTGAAGTGGTCGCTGAGCATGATCATGCGCGCGACCCAGAAGAAGATGATGTCGAAGCCGGTGACCAGCACGCTGCTGGGCAGGTAGCGGTCGAACCCGCGCTCGCGCATCGCGTCCTCGTCGGGCCAGCCCTGGGTGCTGAAGGGCCACAGCGCCGAGCTGAACCAGGTTTCCAGCACGTCGCTGTCCTGGGTCAACGCGGTGCCGGCACCGAGCGCATGCTTGGCGCGCACTTCCGCCTCGTCGCGGCCGACGTACACGTTATTCGCATCGTCCCACCATGCCGGAATGCGATGCCCCCACCACAGCTGGCGGCTGATGCACCAGTCCTGGATGTTCTCCATCCAGTGCCGGTAGGTGTTGATCCAGTTGCCGGGCACGAACTTCACCGC
>DATHAV010000352.1:0-7296 GCA_035296505.1 Pseudoxanthomonas sp. | reverse complement strand
GGCTGCTCACGCGCTGGGAGTTCTATGCCGAGAACTTTCTGGGCTTCGTGCAGCTCGCCGCCATGACCGTCCTGCTCAGGCGAATTTGAGATAGGTTCTAATCATTCGCGGATAGATCGGTGCATCACCTGAGGCCTGCTTATCGAAAAATGTCGTAGCAAGCTCCTGAATCCGTTGAAGCGCCTGACTATTTAGCCAAGATTCTGCTGGATCTAACTGTTGTTCTTCCCGCCCCTTCAAAAACTTCGATTGGGCCATACGAATTTGATTTTGAAGAGCAATACAAAGCATTAGAAGAGAGGTGAGGCGCTGCTGCCCGTCAATCACGGTGAGGACCTTAGCCGGCGTTTCCGTCCGAACAATTGGTTGAACCGTGACATAGTTAGTGTCATGAATTGTGATCACCGTGCCCAGGAACGTGAAGCTCTCGGGATCTGATAGTAAAGAACTAAACCCATGAAGAATGTCGTCAACTAACTTCTCGACCTTATCTTTGTCCCACCCATATGGGCGTTGATACGGAGGAATATAAAGCCCCATTCCGTTCTCGCTGAGCATGTCGCGAACGCTTTTCGAGGTAGCCTCGAAGATTTCTTTGACTTCCATTGGCATAACTTTCCCCTTGTCGTTTAAATTTACTTATGGCACACCAAGCACGCTTTGCTGGCAGAAAACGCCTCCTCAAGCTCCAAACCCTCGGGTTGGCTGCCTAAGGGACGCAACGGGTTAGGCTTCATTCGCGCTCTCGCCCGCTCTTTGCGGCGCTGATGTTCTTTCTCGATGGCGGCAACGCGCTCAGGCTGTTCCAGCTCGGTCAGCGACTCCCGATCGCTCCAAGTGAATGGTGATCCATGCTCCAAAGCGTTCTTTTCGTAGCGTTTGGCTTCTTCAAACGCCTCTGGATGCCGCTCTTTGAGCCTGACCCACTCGATCTTTTGCTGGAAGAAGCAAAACGTGCAGCCGCTACGCGAGCGCCAGTCGTAATAGCGCGGCAACCCGATGCCAGCGCCTTCCAGGAGCTCAATAACACCCGCGTGGTCGACCGCCGCAGCGCGGAACGGCAGATGCACCGTCAGGTTGTCGTGCCCGGAGTCATAGCCCTCACGATGGGGCTCATCCGCACGGATGGCGACATAGCTATGGACCGTGTCGCCAGCTGCCAGCCACGGCTTAATCCAGTCCCGGAAGGGCGCCAGTTTGAGCTGCCGGGTGCACCAGCGCGTACGTGGCGAGGGTAGGAAATTTCCATACTCCCGCAGCCAGAAGTCAAAGTCTCGATCAGGGTTGAGGCGCTGAATGGGGCGCCCGAGAAATCCTTCGAGTTTCCCCAAGAACTCATGAACCTCTTTAAGTTCCTTGCCGGTGTCGGTAAAGAAATACTGGATGTCGAGCTCAGGGTGGTGCAGGCGCATGAAAACAGCCAGCGCCGCGCTGTCTTTCCCGCCTGACAACCCCAGCACATGCCGCTCAGTCATGGCTACCTTCCCGCTGCCTAAGCAGCTCCGTGCCCGCTTCCACCAATGCCGCCAGGAAAATGTCGGGCTTGGTCTTGCTGCCTGAGGTTTCCAAAAGTCGCTTAGCCAACGCCGACACGGCCTTCTTCTCTTGCACGCTCACATCGAAGACGTACGACACGGTTTGGCCGCCGCCAAAGACCACGGCCAACGCCTGCCGGGATGCATCGCGTCCTTGCACCATGGCGAGCGCTTCGACCTGCCGGAACTCGAAGGCCCATTTGGCGAGTTGAATAACCGCCCCGTCCAGATCGTGATCCGTGAACCCGATGGGCGGCTTGCTCACGGCAAGCGAAACCATTCCTTCAATGTCTGGCAAGGTCCCGCTGTATGTCTTCAATCTGCCAGCAAAGGCATCGAGTTGATAGTTGCCCGTTATGCCTTGGACGATAGAGGCACGCTGCGCCAGGCGGTTCAAATCGCCGTGATGATCCAAAGCGGTGAACAACTGCCCTTCTAGCGCTCGCAGCGCGGTCCGGTATGCGCCTTCCAGCTCTTTGACCACTTCGCCAATGCGCGAGACGAGCAAATGGGCATCGTGTGTGCCCAGCATTTCGGGCAGGTCCGAGAAGATGACCTTGATCGGGTCAGAGGCACGCAGCAATAGCGTGCGCACGGATCGCGCCTGCTCGGATACTCGGGCCGTGCGCTGCGTCCAGGCGGGAAGGGCCAGGGCCTGCGATACCAACGCTCGCGCGGAGTCCAATGGATCAGCGGCCACAGGGCGGCCCATCGCAACTTCCAGTTGTTCGGCGAGCTGGCCGAGCAAGCGCTTGGCCGAAGCATCCACCCGCACCTACTTCCAGGAACTGCGCTTGGGGTCTTGCAGCCACTCATCGACATTGGCGTCGGTCAGCTCGGCGGTGAACATGCCTTCAACATACACCGCCACTCGGCTGCGATTGGCCAGCAGAAAGCCGAGCGCGATGATAGGCATGACCCCATGCTTCACGCCGAAGGGCGCCTTTCGCCAGAGAGCATAGATATCGGCAAGCGATACCGAGTCCGCAGCCTCTTCAAGCAATTCGATTGTTGCAAGCCACAACGGCACGAGTGAATCGGAGCGTGGCCCCTTATGACGCTCTGGCGAGTGAAAGCCCCAGTTCGCGCCCACTTTGGCATGCATGCCAAGCTCGGACACGATGGTGTAGTAAAGGCCCGCATCCGCAGGGAATCCCTCGTAGTCCAACCGTGGCTGAGTGCTAAAATTCAGCATGCGATGGAGCAGGTTCCGCTGAGCTTTGGCTGCACTGGACGAAAGCACATCGCGGTTGACCAACTCGCTGTGGATGACGGGTGTTTCTCCAAATACCTCGCCACACACCGCACTCGCCAAGGGCGACATTCCATGAGCAGTATCGGACTTGAAGCGTCGGCCTGCGCAATACCAATGCGCATCTCCGAATGCTTCGGACAAGTCGCCAGCCAAGTCAGATCTCACCTGTCGCAGACGCGCCTCAACTTCACGCCGAGCCACCGAGTCGCCTTCCAACTCAGGTTTGTTCCTAGCCACATGCTCCAATGCAGCAAGTTCCGCGGCACGCTCCATGATCCCCGATTGACCATGTGGAACACCATAGAAGATGATCTCGCCGCCATCAGGTTGTTGCGACAACTCCGCCGCAAGCTTGTCGGCCTTGGCTTCTGGAATTTCCGCAGTGGGCAGGAGCAGCACGAACCGCCCGGCCCGCGCACTACCCTTGCGCTCGCGCACAAGACGCTTTGCATCCGATGCTGGCACAACCTCACGTTCGAACCATCGCAGGGTGCCGGTGTCGACATAGTGGCGACGGGCCGATACGGCAGGAAGTGGCGCAATGGCTTTGAGCTGCTCGAAGTCGACCGCGCCGATCGTTTGCCTTGCCGCCGAAACGGAAGCTTCGATATCGAAGTCGCTTCCCGCGAATACGCCCCATGCGCCCATGTGCTTTCGATAGATCAGCACGCTCGCCCGCGCCAAATCTTCCAGCGCGCTTTCGACCTCTTTTTTTGTCCAGCCTGGCACGGACTCGACCAAGACGTCGGTGTCTGCTGCGACGCCGGAACCATTGCGGAACAACTCAATCAACCCAGCAGTCTTGACCAGCGAAACATGTGGCTCATCGAAGCGTGCTTCCACACGCTCGACTGCCTCAGCACTGATCGCCCACCGATGTCCGTCGGGCGAATTCAGGATCGCGCTTTCCAGATTTGCCCGCAGGTAATTCCAGAACATGGCGGGCGTGTAATAGCTTTCAGCAGCATCTCCCTCTCCGCTCGCGAGGAACTCTCGGAAGCCGAGCGGCTCTGCGGAAGTTAGGAAGCCAAAAACACTGCGCTCGTTCTGGCCGAACTTGCGTCGCGAGCTGGGGCCCAGCAGCGCGGCCGTGATGGGATGCAACGGCCAGCACTTGTCCAAAGCCTCCGCAAGGTTAGGCGGCGAGGACGGGCGGCGACGCTGGATGGACGCCGCGATGTGCTTGGCCACCCGCTGGCTCTTCGGGTGCGCGAGCTTCGTCTCGATCGCACGGCCAATGAGATCCAACACCTCGTCGGTGCCAGCCACAATCGGGATGTCGACATAGCGGCCTTGGATTTTGGCCCATTCTTCACGCACTTCCCGACCCAGCCGGGACGCATACTGCTCAAAGGCTTGGTGGAGCACACCAACAACAACGAGCCTGCCATCGCTACGACTCGCAGCTTCGGCAAGCTCCTGATAGAAAAAGATGTCATCGCCCGTTGAAGCCGAGGCCTCTAAGAACTTGCCCAATTCGTCAAGGATCAACAGGACGCCACCTTGCTCGCCCGCCTCGGCGCGGCGCGCTAGCTCAGCGATGACGTCGCGTCGGCCGTCGCGCATCGGCCGGCGACCGCGCAGGGGCGCATGCGAATCCAAGGCGTCGCCAATAGCATCTTCTACCGATGCCCGCCGACCGACTACGGGGAGCACCAGCCAAGGCTTGCGATTGCCGAAAACATGAGCGATAGGCTCGTTGGGTTCAACCTGAAGGATCTCTCTTGCTTTACGGCGCCCGGCAGTATCGCGTCCCGCAAGCACCGCCAGGGCCAAGGCCAAGGACGATTTGCCGCCGCCATAGGGGCCAGTCCAGGTGAACGCTCGTTGTTGAGTGTGGGCGACGTGCCGTGCAACCACTTCCAATGCACGGCGGGGGCTAGGCTGCAAGATGTAGCCATCCAGCGCATCGGATTGGTCAAAGTCCGTATCCAGCCGCACCGAGCGCTGGAACTTGGCCTTGACCCGAACCTGCGAACCGAAGTCAGCGCGCATACGCCCTCCGCAGCAGCTTCATTGCCGAACGCGGATCGGGGCGACCATTAGGGCGGCTGACTTGGCGAAGGCCCGCGCTGTCCGTCCAGACCATCGATCCTTCCGACACTTCTTCCAGACCCATCAGCCGCTCTGCCACCGACGCTTCATCCAGCTTGAAGACCCGCCCAGGCGAGCTGAAATCGTGTGCGATTGCTTCGAATGAAAGTGTGTTCTGCGATGAGCCGGTCGTCTCTTCCCAACGATCCCAAAATTGGCCCAACGCGAAAGCGAACAGCGCATCAGGCAGGTTGGGCTTGGGGCCGCGGCGGAACTGGAAAGTGCCCGTAGGTCCTTCGGTGATCAAAGAAAGCTCCGCCAACAGCGGCTCAGCTGCATCGTCCACCTCCTTGCCATCGCGGCGCGTGAGGTAGCAACGCAAGCACACCTCGACATCGCGTTTGAGCGTGACCAGCGAAACCCGGCTGCGCTTCTCACTCACTAGCTCTGACAATGCGAGCACGATCGCGTTGCGGTCGAAACTTCGCGAAGTGATGCGGTTGAAGACCCAATACCAAGTCGTGGACCGCATAGCCATGCCTGCCAACATCCAATGCACGAGCCAAGCAGTGGCAGGCCGTTCGAGGTAAGGGTCTACTGCGTGCTTGCCGAACAACATCTCCCCAAGCGGCGCAGCTTGCACGGCATTATTGCTCGCCTCTTCAAGCACACCCGAGGCAAGCGCCCAATGGCGAATCGCCGAAACCATGTTTTTGCCAACCCCAAACCGACGTATGGCCCCCTCTTCGCCAAAGACATTGCCTGAAACTCCGTCGGCAACGGCGAAGTAGGCCTTGCGAAGCCAAAGCTGCCGCAGAGGGAAGGTCTCATGACCTGAGAATTGAAGCTTGTCTGGTAGTCGAGCAAGGACCATGGAACATTCTAGCCGGCGAGCTTAGCCAGTTACTACCCTGCGCTGGACGTAAGCTCCAGTTCGAAGTCAAGACACTTTGTCAATCGCCATTAATCGTTTTAAATCAATCGTTTAAGCAAGTCGAGCAGAAGCGGCGCACAGAGTAGAAAGATCAACATCGCAAATTTAGGCAAATGACCATTGCGACGCGGCAACCGCCTGGCGGGCAGCTGTATCAATAGTGGCGCGCAAGCAGTAGCGAGCCTAAATGGCGTCACCGTACTTGTTAGAAGCAGTTTTGGTACGAAGCGATCCCAGAACGATACTTCTGGAGGTTTGCCCCGAGCACCGTAGATATCCGGCAAAACTTTTAGGAGCTTAGGACAGCCAAGCTGATCTGGAGCGGGTGAAGGGAATCGAACCCTCGTCAGTAGCTTGGGAAGCTACAGCTCTGCCATTGAGCTACACCCGCCTGGTGCGCAAGTCTATGTCCGCGGCGAGCGCGGATGCAATCGGGGCGCACGAGGCGCCCGATTTGCCGCGTGCAGCGCGCGAGCGCGCGTCAGAAGCTGCCGCCCAGGGTGATGAAGGCGGTGACGTCCCTGGCGGAGTTCTGGCCGACGGTCGAGGTCAGGCCGATATCGGCCTCCAGGCCGAAGGCGCGCGCGCGCGCGCCCAGCAGCACGGTGGCGTACTTGCGGTCCAGGTCGAGGCCCGGCACCGCATAGGGCGCCACGCCCGGCAGCGTCTGCACCTGGGCGAACACCTGCTCGGCCGGGTTTTCCAGTTCGCGGTCGTAGGTCACGCGCGCGTAGGGACGCACGCTGTCGTTGATCGCGTAGCTCGCCTGCCAGCCGGCGCTGGCGATAAGCGAATCGACTTCCTGGTCCGAATAGACCAGCGCGGTCGAATTTGGATTGCCTTCGGTGAAGCCGTCGATTTCGATGCTCTGCGACAGCAGGCTGACCACCGGGCCGTGGCGGAAAGCGCCGTCGCCGAACTCGAACCCGGCGCTGATGCCGGCGCTCAGGTTGGTGCCGTCGGTGGAGGCGCCGTGGCGGCGCGTGGCGGCGCCCAGCACCACTTCGCGGTCCACATCGAAGTCCAGCCAGGTGTGGCTGAGCTGGCCGCTCACCCAGGCCTGCTCGCCGTACCAGCCGACGAAGCCGCCGAGGGTCGCGTCGCTCTGCTTGAACTCGCCGGCGTTGCGCCCGAGCTCCTGCTCGACGCTGCCGTAGCCGCCGTAGCCGCCGAACACGACGTTGCCGCGCGAGAAGTCGACGCCGAACAGGCCGGCCGGCGCGATGCCTTCGTACAGGTCGCCGTCGTCGTAGCGCTGCGAGTCGGCGCGTACCCCGCCCCACCAGCGCACGCCGTCGGCGTCCGGCGCGGCGCCGACATGGGTGGCGACGCGCTCGGCGCGCGAACGGCCGATCACCGTGGCCGACTGCGGCAGCAGCGCGATCTGGCGCGGCGCCTCGAGGATCGAGACCGCGTACTGGCCGATGATCCGGTGCGCGCCGGTGCTGGGATGCACGCCGTCGGCGAAGGCGTAGGTCTCGGCGGCGGTGGGCACGACGTAATTGGCCGGGCTGCAGGTGAGCGACGATACGGCGCCG
>DATHAV010000351.1:0-3978 GCA_035296505.1 Pseudoxanthomonas sp. | reverse complement strand
CGATACAACCCGGCGCGGGCATGGTGAGCACCGCCAACGTTGCCTTGAGCGTGCGGTCGAATCCGAAGGCGTTGAGGGTCATGGGCGTCATCCTGCGGCGGCGGAGCGACCGACTCTGCCTCACCCGATGTCCACGTTTGGTAATGCGCAGCCGCGCGCCTTCGCGCACGCACTCAGCGGTAGAGCGCTTCGTACCCGTCGGCGTCCACGCGCGACAGCCCCATGGCGTCGAACTGGACCCACATCGGCCGCCAGCGGGCGGCATCGCGGATCACCGGGGACACCAGGCGCGGACAGGTGTCGGCCAGGATGGCGTCCATCAGCGCGCTCGGCGTTTCGCCGCTGTGCGCGTACCACAGGCGGGCGGCCTGTGCCGGATCGTCGCGGCACAGCGCGGCGCCGCGATCGATCAGTTTCACCACCGTGTCCACGACCCCGCGGTGGGAGGCGAGGAAAGCGGCGCCGGTGAACAGCTCGAGCGCCGAAAAGTTCCGCAGGCCGACGTCGCCGGTCGCGATGAAGTCCACCTCCAGTCCGAGCGCGCGCGCTTCCACGCCTTCGAAGTTGGCGAAGCACAGCCACGCGCCGTCGAAGCCGTGCCGCAGGTTTTCCAGATGCGCGAAGCCTGCGCTTTCGATCGCGACCTGACGCGGGTCGAAGGCGGCCCCCTGGCGCGTGCACCAGCGCGACAGGATCTCCACCGCGATCGCGTCGGTGACGCCGCCGGCCACCGGCGAGGCCAGGCGCACCTCGCCGCCCTCGCACAGGCGCCTTCCTGCGCCGCGGTCGAGCAGGATGCCGCCCTCGGTCTCGAAGAAGCAGCCCAGCGCCGCCAGTCCCGGCCGCGCTTCGTCGATCATGTGCAACGGTTCGTTGCAGGAGAACTCCACCTCGCCGCTGGCGGTGGCCGCCAGCCCGTCGTAGTGGTCCTCGGGCGCCACCAGCTCCAGCGACAGTCCCGCATCGCGGTACCAGCCCAGTTCGATGCCGGCGATCATCGGCAGGTGGTCGGGGTTGAGGAACCACTCCAGGGCGAGCTTGAGGTTCATGCGCGGTGCGTCTCCTTGGGCATGCGATGCGGGTGGCGACAGCATAGCGAAGCGCACGCCGTAGAGACGCATGGGCTGGATCAGCGGCGTGCCCTACGCTTAGGCGATTGGTTTCCAAAAGGAGAAACCCATGACCAAGTCGAATGCCAAGACTGCGATTCTTGCCGCCGTCGCCACGATGATGCTCGCGCTGTCGGCCTGCACGGCGGAGAAGACCCAGGAAGGCGAGCTGCCGGAAGTGGAGGTCAAGGGCGGACAGCTTCCCCAATACAAAGTCAAGACCAAGACCGTCGAGGTGGAAGTGCCGGACGTCGACGTGGAGATGCCGAACGATCCCGACGGCAAGGTCACCGACGAGCCGGATTCGAGCGAGAAGTAAGCTCCGGTCGCATCGCAACTCATCGCCGCACAGACATAGGCCCGTCTTTGGACGGGCCTATGCCGTTGGGCATCCTCGCGCGCATCGTGGATCCGCACGCTGATCCATCCGAAGGATCCGCGTGCGGCCGGCGCCGCTACGACGACAGCATGCGGCCCCACGTATGGCGCAGGATCTGGTCGGCCCAGCGCCAGTCGAGCTGGTCCTTGTCGGGCACCTGGCTCTGGTAGCGGGTGCGCAGGCTGGGCAACAGCTCGGCCAACGGCTGGCGGTGGTAAAGCAGGTAGCAATCGTAGCCGAACTTGATCGTGGGAATCAGGTGCTCGAAGCGCAACGGCAAGGACCGCAGTTCGGTGGACGGCAAGATGTCGCGCCAGTAGGCGAGCTCCGCATCGATGTCCACCATCACTCCGCGCGAGCGCTCTGCCTGTTTGCCGTTGTTCACTGACTGTTTCCTTGGATTTTGGAGCGGGGCATTAGAGACAGCTGTGGTTAAACAATCGTGAATGGGCGAACCGGGCCGCAGTTCCGCCTGTGCGAGAAGAACGGCGGCTGCGACGGCTCAGATAGTAGCGGAGGTTGGCGTTGGGCACACGGCCCTAACCGTCGATCGGGTCGGCGAAAGCGCTTCGGCCACGGTCCGAACACAGCGGCGATCCACGGGTCGCATCGCTGACGCCAGGCTCCTGTGGCAGTCGATGCGGCGCACCTGTTCAAGTGAGACCCCGGCAGGAGAACCCTAGGCCACGGTCATTTGCGCGACACGTGGGGATTGCCGGCCAGGTACCAGCGCCACGGTTGCTCGGTGGCGCGGCTGATGCCGATGCGCGGACTGGCCACGACCGCGGTAGGCGCGGGACTGTCGTCGGCCAATACCCGGAAACCCTGGTCCCCCAGCACCAGGTCGGCGCCGTCGTTGGCGCCGGTGATGCTCAGCGCCTGGGTAAGCCGCGCCGGTCCGCTGCACAGGTCGGTGTCCTTCCTGGCGCGCGGGCGCGAAACGCGCATCCGGTCGATCCCGGTCAGCGGCTCCAGCGCGCGCAGCAGGACGCCCCAGCCTTCCCCCTCGTCGCCGCACACGGTGTTGGCGCACCAGTGCATGCCGTAGGTGAAGTAGACGTACATGTGCCCGGCGGGGCCGAACATGGTGGCGTTGCGCGCGGTGCGCCCGCGATAGGTATGGGCGGCCGGATCCTCGGCTCCGCAGTAGGCCTCGGCTTCGACGATGCGCCCGCTGCGCCCGTCCGGCGCCATCAGCACCCTGCCGAGCAGCTCCGGCGCCACCAGGCGCGGGTCGCGGCGGTAGAACTCGCGCGGCAGCGTCGACCGGTGCCGCGGCACGGAGGAGGCCGCTCGTGCGGCAGGGGTCATGACGGCCTCCGAGCGATGGACCCTCGCCCATCGATGGCCGCGCCGACTGCATGGCTCCCGCGACCATGTCTCCCGCGACCGCGCCGCGGAGTGCTGGAGTTGGCGCAGGCTGGCGAGAGCTGGGAAGCGAAAATCATCTGAGTTCCGGTGACCGGCATGAGCGGCCAGATTCGCCGGAGCGAGGTTACCGCGCCGTCGCCGCAGCGGTGAGGGCGCACGTTCGGGTGCCCCTCATCCTGGCTCGATCCAGCGCCAACTCGGACAGGCGCTGTTAGGCGCCGAACTCACCGCTGGCCAGCGATATGTTCGAAGCGTTGCCGCAGCTGCCGCCACCCGTGTGTCGAAGCCAAAACAGCCGAAAAATTAGTCGCTTTGCGTTCGACGCGCCGTGGACACGATCGCGGCGCGGCAGGGCAACCTGTAGCCGGATCTCGACTGCAGTCGATTCGCGATGTGCAGCGCTCGCGTTGCTCACAGGTAGTTCCGATACGCCAGCGCCGCTGCGCAAATCTCACGTGACCTGGCCAAAGGCGATCGCGGGCACACGATCTCACTGCCGATCGCACGCCAACCTTTGGATTGATGATTAAGCTAGTAGTCCAAGGCGGATAGCCGCCGTTTTGGAGAGGGAACATGACGATGGCGCGTACTCATGCATGGCTGCCGGTCGCGCTGCTGGCGCTCGTCGGCGCCGCCTGTTCCCAGCCGGCGCCCCTGCAGGATCCGGCACGGCCCAGGACGGCCGCGGACGCACCGGCTGGCCCTGCGCATGCGGATGAGGCATCGGTTTACGGCGAAGTGGCGCCGAGCGCGGACGGCATCGGCAAGACCTATCAGGGCCGCGAAATCTCCGCGGTCATGGGCTGGCAGGGCGCGGCCTGGCTGGAGCGCGAGGAACGCGAGCGCGAGGAGCGCGGCAGCGTGCTCCTGGAGGAGCTTGCGCTGAGGCCCGGCATGGACGTGGCCGACGTCGGCGCCGGCACCGGCTACCACGCGCGCCGCATCGCGCCGCTGGTGGGACCGCAGGGCAAGGTCTACGCGGTCGACGTGCAGCCGCAGATGGTGGCGATGCTGCGGCGCGCGGCCGCGCAGCCCGGCCTGCAGAACCTGGTGCCGGTGCAGGCCGAGGCGATGGATCCGAAGCTGGCGCCGGAGTCGATCGACCTGGCGCTGATGGTC
>DATHAV010000350.1:0-4094 GCA_035296505.1 Pseudoxanthomonas sp. | reverse complement strand
GGAATCGCCTTCGCCGCTGCTGGGCGACGGCCTGCGCGCGGCCATGGGCGAGTCGGCGGTGCGGGCCGCGCGAGCGATCGACTACGTCAACGCCGGCACGGTCGAATTCATCGTCGCATCCGATGCCGACGGCAGGCCCAGCGAATTCTTCTTCATGGAGATCAACACTCGCCTGCAGGTGGAGCATCCGGTGACCGAGATGACGACCGGGCTGGACCTGGTCGAATGGCAGCTGCTGGTGGCCAGTGGCGCGCCGCTTCCGCTGGCGCAGGACCAGGTGCCGCGGCACGGGCACGCCATCGAGGTGCGCCTGTACGCGGAAGACCCGGAAGCCAACTTCATCCCCGGCTCGGGCACGCTCGAAACGCTGGAGCTGCCGGCACCGTCCCGGCACGTGCGCATCGACGCGGGCGTGGTCGAAGGCGACACGGTCAGCATCTTCTACGACCCGATGATCGCCAAGCTGGTCGTGTGGGACGAAGACCGCCCGCGCGCGCTGTCGCGGCTGCGCGATGCGCTGGCCGCATGCGATATCGTCGGACCCAAGTCGAACGTCGCCTTCCTCGAACGCCTGGTCCGTCATCGCTCGGTGGCCGACGGTAGCATCGACACCGGCTACCTCGACCGGCATCTCGAAGAATTCATGCCGGCGCCCGACGCGGACCCTGCGCTGGTGCTGGCGGCCGCCACCGCGGTCCTGCTGGCGCAGGAGGCCGACTCTTTGCGGCGCGCAGGGGAATCTTCCGATCCGCATTCGCCCTGGGCGGTGGCCGACGGCTGGGGCCTGGGACACGCGGGCCAGCGTCCGCTGGCGTTCCTGCATCGCGGGCAGCGGGTCGAAGCGTCGGCGCAGGGGGCCGGCGGCGATTACCGCCTCACGCTCGATGGCAGCGTTCACCAGGTCGAGGGCGCGCGCCTGACCGCGGGCGCGCTGAGCATGCGCATCGACCGGCAGGCGCGGCGGTTCGCGGTGATGCACGAGCCTGCGCGGGTGGTGGTGCACGACGGAGAGCGTCGTCTTTTGCTGCAGCCGGTGTCGGTCTACAGCCCCGCCAACGCGGGTGAAGCGGCCGGCGACCGACGCGTGCGCGCACCCATGCCGGGACGGGTGGTGATCGTCAGGATCAAGCCGGGCGACACGGTCGCCGCCGGCCAGGAGCTGCTGGTGATGGAAGCGATGAAGATGGAGCTGGCGCTGAAGGCCCCGCGCGCGGGCGTGGTGGCCGAAGTGCGCGCGGCCGCCGGCGAGTTCGTCGAGGCCGACGCGGTGATGGTGGCGCTGGAATGACCGCCGCGCTCGCCCCTGCCGTGCGCATCGTCGAGGTGGGCCCGCGCGACGGGCTGCAGAACGAGAAGGCGCTCATCGCCACCGCCGACAAGATCGCGCTGATCGACCGGCTGTCGCGGACCGGCCTGCGCACCATCGAGGCCACCAGCTTCGTCAGCCCTAAGTGGGTGCCGCAGCTGGCCGACGCGGCCGAGGTCTTCGCCGCCATCGATCGCCGGCCCGGGATCGCGTATCCGGTGCTGGTCCCGAACGAAAAGGGCTACGAGCGCGCGCGCGCCGTCGGCGCCGAGGAAGTCGCGGTGTTCACCGCCGCCTCGGAGGCGTTCAACCGCAAGAACATCAACGCCGGCATCGACGAATCGATCGCGCGCTTCGCCCCGGTGCTCGAACGTGCGGCCGCCGATGGGGTCAGGGTGCGCGGCTACGTGTCCACGGTGCTCGGCTGCCCCTATCAGGGCGAGGTGCCGGTGGCGGACGTGGTGCGCGTGGCCGCCCGCCTCCATGCGATGGGTTGTTACGAAATTTCGTTGGGCGATACCGTCGGCGTCGGCACGCCCCACAGGGCCCGCGCAATGCTTAGGACGGTCGCCTCCGAAGTGCCGCTGCCCGCGCTGGCGGTGCATTTCCACGACACCTACGGCCAGGCCCTGGCCAATCTCCTCGCCTGCCTGGAAGAAGGCGTGGCGGTGATCGACTCGGCCGTGTCCGGCACCGGCGGCTGCCCCTACGCGACGGGCGCCAGCGGCAATGTCGCCAGCGAGGACGTGGTCTATCTGCTGCACGGGCTGGGGGTCGAGACCGGCATCGACCTGCAGCGGCTGAGCGAAACCGGGCGCTGGCTCTCGGCCCTGCTGGGGCGCGAGACCGGCAGCAGGGTGACCCGGGCGACGCCGGCCTGAGCGCTGGGGTATGACGGGAATGTGGCGGTACCCGCGCAGCGGCTTCTGCAAACTGTAGGCATCTTCCTCAGCTCCGGCGACTGCTCATCCCATAAAACCGCACGGATCTTGGATTGCGTAGTTCTGTGCCGAAGTTACGGGCTAGGTAGGGGCTTGCTCCTATTGAATGTAAACTGGGAAGCCAAAGCGGCCATTGAGAGTAAAGGGATAGGTTACAACCATATGAGGACATTCCGTGATTTACAACTTTTTTTACGAGGCAACGCTGACGAAGTACACGCGCAGGGGCCGCCTACCTTTCGAACGGCTCAACTGTGGTTTTGCCATGAAGACATCTGCCTGAAAACCGAGGATACATTTAAAGATTTGAATCGAAAATTCAGACCTCACATTTGTACGAATAGTAATGCACTGCCATACGCGAAAATTGGGCTCTTACCGTTTCAACGGCTGACGTAAAAAAGCCCTGAAAAAACTCCACACGCTTCTCTGGAAGGATGCTTGTCTGGAATTTCCCGTTTGTGAAACCGAAGAGGAAAGCCAAAGCTTCTGCCTCGACTTTGACTGGAAAGTTAAAAAACTTGAATTTGGCCATGATGAGACGCATGTCCGCTGCTTCAGGGCAAGCGATATTTTTCGTTTTCAACCGTATTGTCCGAATGAAACCTTGGTGTTTGTGGGTGGTTACGTTTCCTACTGCTTCGTTTTCATTGGCTGGGATTGACGCGGGGCAGCACTGTGGTCCCTTGACTGCAGATTACTAGTGGGGAGATATCTTTTTAGCGTGTTTCAGGGAGTTAAAAGAGATTTCTCATCCCTTTTGTAGACGCTTCGTCCGGGCTCCTGCCGCTGCCGCTGCAGTCATCGCGTAAAATAGCCGGCTTACCCTCAGAGGAACCCTCGCCATGCGGCTTTCCGACACCCGCGCCGTCGTCACCGGCGGCGTTTCCGGCCTGGGTCTGGCGGTTGCCGCGCACTTGGTCGCCCACGGCGCCAAGGTTGCCCTGTTCGACGTCAACGACGACAAGGGCGCGGCGGCCGTGGCCCAGCTGGGGGAAGGCAGCGCGCGCTACTTCCGTACGGACGTGACCGACGAGGCCGGCGTGGCCGCCAACATGGCCGCGGCGCGGGAGTTCCTGGACGGGCTTAACGCCGCGGTCAACTGCGCCGGCATACTCGGTGCCGGGCGCGTGCTGGGGCGCGAGGCGCCGATGCCGCTGTCGACCTTCCAGACCACGGTCATGGTCAACCTGGTCGGCAGCTTCAACGTGGCCAAGGCCGCGGCCGACCTGATGCAGCACAACGCGCCCGGCGAAGATGGGGAGCGCGGCGTGATCGTCAACACCGCGAGCGTCGCGGCCTTCGAGGGCCAGATCGGGCAGGCGGCGTATTCGGCCTCCAAGGGCGGCGTGGTCGCCATGACCCTGCCGATGGCGCGCGAGCTGTCGCGTTTCGGCATCCGCGTCATGACCGTGGCGCCGGGCATCTTCTGGACGCCGATGGTGGACGGCATGCCCGAAGAGGTGCAGAAATCTTTGAGCGCCTCGATCCCGTTCCCGTCGCGACTGGGCCGGCCGGAGGAGTTCGCCGAGGCCGTGGCCTTCATCCTCGGCAGCCGCTACTTGAACGGCGAGACCCTGCGCCTGGACGGCGCCGTGCGCCTGGCGCCCAAGTAAGCCCGACCAGACAAGCGACTCTCAGCCGCACTCCCGATTCCTCCTTCCATCGGCCATCCATGAAAGCCCACGAAATCAAGAAAGGCAACGTCGTCGACCACAACGGCACCGTGTACCAGGTGCGCGACATCGAGCGCAGCTCGCCGCAGGGCCGCGGGGGCAACGTCAAGTACCGCTTCACCCTGTACAGCGTGCCCGGCGGCGCCAAGTTCGACCTTAGCGCGGGCGGCG
>DATHAV010000349.1:0-4107 GCA_035296505.1 Pseudoxanthomonas sp. | reverse complement strand
GGTTTCGGTATCGGTGGAGCGCGGCTTGGCGTACTGGCCGGCGAACCTGCCCACGCGCACCACCGGCAGGCGCAGCCCGTGCACCAGCACCAGGCTCATCTGCAGCAGCACCTTCAATCGATTGGAAATCAGGCCCGACTCGCAGTCGCTGAAGCTTTCCGCGCAGTCGCCGCCCTGCAGCAGGAAGCGCCTGCCTTCCTGCGCTTCGGCCAGCTGCTTCTTGAGCGCGAAGATTTCCCACGATGTCACCAGCGGCGGCAGCTGCCGCAGTTCGGCCAGCGCCGACTCCAATGCGTCGGCATCGGGATAGGTCGGCATCTGCACCGCCGTGCGTGCGCGCCAGCTCGCCGGAGCCCAGTCGGCGGACAGGTTCACGGCTCGAAGGTTGCGGTCGTTGCTGCTCATGGCGGATTCCTCGACGGAGCGGCATGGTGCGCATGCTGCTGCGCCGCGTCAAATCCTGCCTATGCAGGCTTTCGGCGCTGGAATCCCGTGTACAGCGCCCACAGCCCAAGCGCCACGAACCAGGCCAGGCTCCAGGCCGGCATCGACAGGCCTAAGAACGTCCAGTCGACTTCTGCGCATTCGCCCGACCCGGTGAACACCTTGCGCAGTACTTCCGCCAGCGGAAACGCCTCCATCATGTACGACAGGTCCGGACCGCAGGCGGGCACTCGATCCGGCGGCAGGTTCTGCAGCCAGACATGGCGCCCGGCGATCGCGATACCGGCAGCGGCAGGCAACAGGGCCAGCACGCCGTAGGTGCGCCCGGCGCCCGGCCGACGCGGCCCGTGCACGGCGCCGATCAGGAACACCGCGCCCAGCACCACGAACGCGCCGCGCTGGAACGTGCACAGCGGACACGGCAGCAGCCCGCCGTAGTTCTGCGAGTAAAGCGCGTAGCCCAGCAGGGCGACGCACGCGAGGAATCCGAGGAGGAACTGGATCCGGAACGACCAGCGGAAGGGATTCATGCAGGCTCTTGATCGGCGGCGTTGGCCGGCATTATCGCCGCGCGTGTCGGGAAAGGGCCATCGCCTCTCGTTCGGCGGTGGCCATCCTCGGACGGAAACGAAAAACCCGGCTCGCGCCGGGTTCTCGGTACGGATCGAGCGGCTGCTTACTCGGAAGCGAGCGCCGCCGATTCCGGACGGTCGACCAGCTCGACGTAGGCCATCGGCGCGTTGTCGCCGGAACGGAAGCCGCACTTGAGGATGCGCAGGTAGCCACCCGGACGGCCCTGGTAGCGCGGGCCCAGCGTGGTGAACAGCGTGCCCACCGCTTCCTTGTCGCGCAGGCGCGAGAACGCCAGACGACGGTTGGCCACGCCATCGATCTTGCCCAGGGTGATGAGCGGCTCGGCGACGCGGCGCAGCTCCTTGGCCTTGGGCAGCGTGGTGCGGATCATGCCCTGCTTGATCAGCGAGGCGGCCATGTTGCTGAACATGGCCTGGCGATGGGCGCTGGTGCGGCTGAACTTGCGGCCGGCTTTCTGGTGGCGCATGGTCTTGGTTCCTTGGAATGTTGCTGTCGGGGTTCGCTGTCGCCTTCATGGCGCTGTTGCTCGGACTGCGGATGGTCCTGGCCCGTCATCCTTGTCGGGCATCGCCGCGGGCCTCGGACCCGTCGGCAGTGGGTTGCGGTGTTGCCCGGCAATTACCTTGCCGCTTCACTCTACCGGCTGCCCGGCCGGCGCAGCGCGCCGGGCGTTGGCGCAAGCGCGCGGCCGTGCCGCGCGAGCAGCCTGGACTCACCCAAGCATGCCGTGCTGGGAAACGCCGGCCGGCGGCCAGTTGTCCAGCTTCATCCCGAGCGAAAGACCGCGCTGGGCGAGAACTTCCTTGATCTCGGTCAACGACTTCTTGCCCAGGTTGGGGGTCTTCAGCAGCTCGACCTCGGTCTTCTGGATCAGGTCGCCGATGTAGTAGATGCTCTCGGCCTTGAGGCAGTTGGCCGAACGGACCGTCAGCTCCAGGTCGTCGATCGGACGCAGCAGCACCGGGTCCACGCCGCTCGGAGCGGGCTTGGTGCCGCCGCGGTCGCGGTGGGTGAAGTCGCCGAATACCGACAGCTGATCGCTGAGGATATCGGCGGCGGTGCGCACGGCTTCCTCGGCGTCGATGGTGCCGTTGGTCTCGATCTCCAGGACCAGCTTGTCCAGGTCGGTGCGCTGCTCGACGCGTGCGGCTTCCACCGCGTAGGCGACGCGGCGGACCGGCGAGAACGAGGCATCCAGCATCAGCCGGCCGATGGCGCGGGTTTCCTCGTCGGGACGGCGACGGGCGGCGGCGGGCTGGTAGCCGAAGCCGCGCTCGATCTTCAGGCGCATGTTCAGCGCCATGTCCTTGGTCAGGTGGGCGACCACCAGACCGGAATTGAGGATCTCGACGTTGTGGTCGGTGCGGATGTCGGCGGCGGTGACCACGCCCGGGCCCTGCTTGCTCAGGGTCAGCGTGGAGGCGTCGCCGGTGTGCATGCGGATGGCGACGTCCTTGAGGTTCAGCAGCACCTCGAGCACGTCTTCCTGCAGGCCCTCGATGGTGCTGTACTCGTGCAGAACGCCGTCGATCTCGACCTCGGTAATGGCGAAACCGGGGATCGAGGACAGCAGCACGCGACGCAGCGCGTTGCCGAGGGTGTGTCCATAGCCGCGCTCCAGCGGCTCGATCACGACCTTGGCGCGGTTGTCGCCGAGGCGTTCGATTTGCGGGCCGCGGGGGCGCAGCACCTGCTGTGTGGTCACCGTCATGTTGCTTGGTCTCCTGCAAATCTCCGGCTGATCCGGGGATTCGTGATGGGATTACTTCGAGTACAACTCGACGATCAGCGCTTCGTTGATGTCGGCGGGCAGATCGGCGCGATCCGGCACGGCCTTGAACACGCCGCTGAACTTCTTCGAGTCCACTTCGACCCACGACGGGCTGAGGTCCATCTGCGCGGACACGGTCAGGGACTCCTGCACGCGCAGCTGCTTCTGGGCCCTCTCGGACAGCTCGATCGCGTCGCCGGCCTTGATCTGGTACGAAGGCAGGTTCACCGCCTTGCCGTTGACCAGAACGCCGCGGTGCGAAACCAGCTGGCGGGCGGCCGGGCGGGTAACCGCGAAGCCCATGCGGTAGATGACGTTGTCCAAGCGGGTTTCCAGCAGCTGCAGCAGGTTCTCGCCGGTGTTGCCCTTCTTGGTCGAGGCCTTCTTGTAGTAGTTGCGGAACTGGCGCTCCAGCAGGCCGTAGATGCGCTTGACCTTCTGCTTCTCGCGCAGCTGGGTGGCGTAGTCGGACAGCTTCCCCTTGCGGGCGGTGGCGCCGTGCTGGCCGGGCTTCTGCTCCAGCTTGCACTTCGAATCCAACGCGCGCGCCGGGCTCTTGAGGGAAAGGTCGGCGCCTTCGCGGCGGGCGAGCTTACAGGTAGGACCAATATAACGAGCCATTGTCTTTTTCCGGTAGTCCGGCCACGCATGGCCGGTTCTTGACTTTCGCGATCATGGATGACCGCAAAAACTAAACCTCAGACGCGACGCTTTTTGGGCGGGCGGCAACCGTTATGCGGGATAGGCGTAACGTCGATGATGTTGGTGATCTTGTAACCAACGTTGTTGAGCGAACGCACCGCGGACTCGCGTCCCGGGCCAGGGCCCTTGATGCGCACTTCCAGCGACTTGAGGCCGTAATCCAGCGCGGCGCGGCCGGCTTTCTCCGCGGCGACCTGGGCGGCGAACGGAGTGGACTTGCGCGAACCGCGGAAGCCCGCGCCTCCCGAAGTGGCCCACGACAGCGCGTTCCCTTGGCGGTCGGTGATGGTCACGATGGTGTTGTTGAAAGAAGCGTGGACGTGGGCGACACCGTCGGTGACGACGCGCTTGATCTTCTTCTTGACTTTGGCAGCTGCCGGTTTGGCCATGATGTGCGCCCCTTACTTCTTGATGGCTTTGCGCGGACCCTTGCGGGTGCGTGCATTGGTGCGGGTGCGCTGGCCACGCAGCGGCAGGCCGCGGCGGTGGCGCAGGCCGCGGTAGCAGCCCAGGTCCATCAGACGCTTGATGTTGATCGACATCTCGCGGCGCAGGTCGCCCTCGATGGTCATGCGGTTCACTTCGTCGCGGATCTT
>DATHAV010000348.1:0-2003 GCA_035296505.1 Pseudoxanthomonas sp. | reverse complement strand
CCGCGCCCCGTGGCGCGGACCGGACGCTTCACCACACGCCCACCGACCCCAGAACGCACTGCATGGAACAAAGCCTGATCACCCGCATCGTCGAGGCCGCCCTGCTGGCCGCGCAGCAGCCGCTTTCGCTGGCGCAGCTGCACGGCCTGTTCCCGGAGGAGCAGCCCGCGCCGCCCGGCAGCGTCGCACAGGCGCTGGGCCAGCTGCGCGAGGGCTGCGCCGATCGCGGCGTCGATCTGGTCGAAGTCGCGTCGGGGTTCCGCTACCAGGTCAAGGAGGAAGTGCACGGCTGGGTGGCGCGGCTATGGACCGAACGCAAGACCAAGTACACCCGCGCCACGCTGGAGACGCTGGCGCTGATCGCCTACCGCCAGCCGATCACCCGCGGCGAGATCGAGCAGGTGCGCGGCGTGGCGGTAAGCAGCAACACCATCCAGGCTCTGGAAGAGCGCGAATGGATCCGGGTGGTAGGCCATCGCGACGTACCGGGCCGGCCCGCCCTGTTCGGCACCACCCGGACTTTCCTGGACTACTTCGGCCTCAAGCGCTTGGAGGACCTGCCGCCGCTGTCCGAGCTCAAGGACATCGGCGAGCTAGAGCCGCGGCTGTTCGTGGACGACGCGCCGGTGCCGGCGGGCCTCGGCGGCGACAGCGGTACCGATGAGCGGGCGCAGGATGAAAGCGTAGAGACGCGGGAGGAGGATGCGTCCGCGCCGCAGGAACACGAGCAGGAACACGAACACGATCCGCCAGCACGCGACGATGCGGACGACCGCCTCGGCGTTACCCACGATGAACATGACGACACCGAAGACGCGAGCCCGGATTCCCCGGAACGCCCGGCCTCGTCGGAGCAGACGCAATGAGCGACATACCCCGCAACAAACTTTCGCTGAAGCGCGGCGACGCTCCGGCCACCGAGGCCCCGAAACTGGAAGAGCGCCTGCACAAGGTGCTGGCGCAGGCCGGGCTGGGCTCGCGCCGCGCGCTGGAGCAGCGCATCGCCAGCGGCCTGGTGAAGGTCAACGGCGAAGTGGCGCAGACCGGGATGTCCATCAGGAGCGGCGACCGGGTCGAGCTCGACGGCAGGGCTTTCGTGGCCAGCGCGCTGACCGAACCGGCGCGCGTACTGCTATACAACAAGCCCGAGGGCGAGGTGACCACGCGCGAGGACCCCGAAGGCCGTCCCACCATCTTCGAGGCGCTGCCGGCGCTGAAGGGCGCGCGCTGGATCGCCATCGGCCGCCTGGACATCAACACCACCGGCCTGCTGCTGCTGACCACCGACGGCGAGCTGGCCAACGCGATGATGCATCCCTCCTACGAGGTCGAGCGCGAGTACGTGTGCCGCGTGCGCCCTCCCGAGGGCATGGAGACGGTGCCGGACATTCTGGTGGACCGCCTCGCGCGCGGCGTCGCGCTGGAGGACGGCCCGGCCAAGTTCGACGAGATCGAGCGCATAGGCGGCACCGGCACTCACGAGAACGTCCGGCACGACTGGTTCCGCGTGGTGGTCAAGGAAGGCCGCAACCGGGAAGTGCGCAGGCTGTGGGAATCGCAGGGCTGCCAGGTCAGCCGCCTCAAGCGCACGCGCTACGGCCAGGTGTCGCTGCCGCAGCCGCTGCTGCGCGGGCAGTCGCAGGAGCTGCCCGACGCGCAGGTGGCCAAGCTGCGCGCCGAACTCGGGCTGGAGGACGGCGCCCCGCCGGCGCTCACCCTGCAGCCGGTGATCGGCCAGCGCAAGGCGGCCAAGGCCGCCGTGCAGGTCTCGCGCGACCATCGTCCCCAGGGCTACGTCAACGGCCACAACAGCGCCGACGAAGGCCGCGAGCTGCGCCGCTTCGACCACGTCCGCGAGGATCGCGGCCGCGGCCGCTTCGGCGGCAAGAAGCCGCAGGGGGCGCTCACGGTTTCCGGCGAGGCCGCGGCCAAGCAGTCGCAGAAGCCGTTCAAGTCGCGGCCCACCAAGGGACCCAAGCCGCTGCCGGACGGCAACCCGGCCG
>DATHAV010000347.1:0-4448 GCA_035296505.1 Pseudoxanthomonas sp. | reverse complement strand
CACCGGCAGCGCCCTGGAAGCGACCGAGCGTGCGGTGCTGCTGGCGCGCCAGCGGGCCGATGGCGTGGCCGCCTACACCGCTCCGCCGCCGCCCGAGGAGCAGGCGCACAAATTCCTTTCCGATTCGCATCTGGAGCTGGCCTACCAACCGATCGTGTCGGTGGCCGGGAGCGACCTGGCGCAGTACCAGGTGCTGCTGCGCATGCGCCAGTCCGACGGCACCTTGATGTCCGCGGCGCAGGTGTTGCCCGCGGCCGAATTCGCAGGGCGCATGGTCGAGCTCGATCGCACGGTCATGGAGCGCGTGCTCGACTTGCTGGCCCAGCGCCAGGCCGATGGCCGATCGCTGCGCCTGTTCGTGTCGCAGTCGCCGCGCTCGCTGGCGCGCGACAACATGGCCGACTGGCTGCTGCAGCGTCTGGCCGAACGCGGCATCGAGGGCAGCTCGCTGGTCATCGACCTGCGCCTGGACGATGCGCTGATTCACTCGGTGACGCTGCGCGAGTTCTGCTACAGGCTGATGCCGGCCCGGGTGCAGTTCTGCCTGAGCCAGTTCCAGCCCGGGTCCGAGGCCGAGGCGCTGCTGAGCCAGCTGCCGCTGGGCTACCTGCGCGTCTCCAACCACTACGCCACCGCGCACAACGACGCCACCCTGCACGATCAGCTGCGCAGCATCATCGCCCTGGCCCACCGCCAGGGCCTGCAGGTGATCGGGCAGCAGATCGAGGATCCGCAGGCCGCCGCGGCGATGTGGATGGGCGGCGTCGACTTCATCCAGGGCAATCTGGTGCAGGGCGTCGGCAAGGACCTGTCGTTCGACTTCCACAACGCGGTGCTGTAAGCCATGAGCCGGCTCGGGCGAATGCCCGTGGCAGCCTGGCTGGCGCTGAGCGTGGTCGTACTGGCGGTCCTGGCGGCGCTGCTGTCGGTGTTCGGGGTCGCCGGCCCCTGGGTGCTGGTAGCGCTGGCGGCGCTGGCGACGCTCGCCGCGATCCCTTGGGCTTTGATCACCGCGCGCATGCGCCGGCTCATCGCCGAATACGAGGGCACCGAGGCGCGCGCGGCGATGGCCGAATCGGAACGCGACAACCTGCTGCGCGAGCTCCAGAAACGCGACCGCCAGCTGCGCGAGCTCCAGCGCCACGACCGCCTCGAGCAGGAGCTGCTGCTGGCCAAACAGGCGGCCGAATCGGCGGTACTGGCCAAGGACGAGTTCCTGGCCACCATGAGCCACGAGATCCGCACCCCGCTCAACGGCATCCTGCCGATGCTGGACCTGCTTTCGCGCGCGTCCCTGCCGCCGGACCAGCGCGACATGCTCAACACCGCGAGCGCCTCGTCGCAGCAGCTGCTGCGCATCGTCGACGACATCCTCGACTACTCCAAGCTCGAGGCCAACAAGCTCGAACTCGAAGTCACCGGCTTCAACCTGCGCGAGGTTCTCGACGGCGTGCTGCAGCTGATGCAGCGTCCGGCGGAAGACAAGAACCTGCGCCTGGAGTTCAAGCTCGATCCGTCGGTACGCCTGCCGGTGCGCGGCGATCCTTTGCGCATGCGCCAGGTGTTGAGCAACCTGATCAGCAACGCCGTCAAGTTCACCGAGCGCGGGTCGATCACCGTCACCGTGCGTCGCCTCGGCGAAACATCGTCCCAGCACCTGCTGCGGTTCGAGGTGTGCGACACCGGCATCGGCATCGATGCCGAAGCGCAGAGCAGGCTGTTCAAGTCGTTTTCGCAGGCCGACGCCTCGACCACACGGCTCTACGGCGGCACCGGCCTGGGGCTTGCGATCTGCAAACGCATCGTCGAGCTGATGGGCGGCCGCATCGGCGTGGTGTCCGAACCCGGCCGAGGCGCGACGTTCTGGTTCGAAGTGCCGCTGCTGAAGGTGATCGGCGACCTGCGGGCCGGGGCGAGCGCCGATACCGTCCGCGCCTTGCTGGTGACACCCGACGCGCAGCTGCGCCAGCGCCTGTCGCTGCTGCTGCCCGGCTGGGGCGTCGAGCTCACCACGGTCGATACCACCCAAAACGCCCTGGATCGCGTGCGCGGTGGACTGATGCCGGGAGCGATGCCGTACACCATCGTCATCGGCGATCACGCCGGCATCCGCGGCAGCGCGCGCGCCCTGCACCGCGGCGTCGCGCGCACGGGCGCCGAAGGCAGCACGCGCATGGTGTGGCTGTACGGAGACGAGCCGCTGCCTGATGAACTACGCGAGGACAGCACCCTGCTGCCGCGCCAGTCGCAGGGGGCCGACCTGCGTGCCGCGCTGTCGTTCGCTCCGCTGCTGGCGGCATCCAAATCCATCGCCTTCGAAGACATGTTCGTCCAGGACGAGCCTCCGCCGGAGGTCGAACCTGCGCCTGCGCCTCCCAGTGACGTTGGCGCGATTGCCGCGACCGATGAGGCACCGGAGGCCACCCGGCTGCTGCTGGTCGAGGACAATCCGGTGAACCTGGCCGTGGGCGAGAAACTCCTGTCGGTGCTGGGTCACCCCTGTGACACCGCCGAGAACGGCCGGCTTGCGCTGGAGAAGATGGCTTCGGGACGTTACAGCCTGGTGCTGATGGACTGCCAGATGCCGGTGCAGGACGGTTATTCCGCGACCCGCGAGTGGCGCGCGCGCGAGGCCCTGCAGGGCGCGGCCCGCCTGCCGATCGTGGCGATAACCGCCAACGCCATGGCGGGCGACCGGCAGCGCTGCCTGGACGCGGGCATGGACGACTACCTGTCCAAGCCGGTCTCGCGCGGACAGCTGGAAAAATGCCTGCAGCGCTGGCTGCCGGGACGTGCCGTGTTCCCGCTGTGGGACGAGGCGCCCGTGCCGCAGCCCGAGCCCGAGACGCTGGAGCCGACACAGCCGGTGGCCAGTCTTGCCCTGCCGCAGACCACCAACAGCACGGGGGTGCCGATACTGGAGCACGGCACGCTCGAGGAGCTGCAAGAGATCGCCGGCAGCGAAACCGCCCGCATCATCGGACTGTTTCTGGAAGACGCACCGCGCCTGATCGCCCAACTCGAGGCCGCTTCGGCGATTCCCGATCTGGAGGCGATGCGCGAGGCTGCGCACACGCTCAAGTCTTCGAGCGCCAACATAGGCGCGATGGCGCTGTCGACCGCGGCCAAGCGCGTGGAGTTGGGTGCGCGTGCCCGCAAGCTGGACCGGCCTGCGGTGGCGGTGGCGCTGGTGATCGCCGAATACGCGCGGGCGCGCATGGCATTGCAGGGCTATGTCATGCAGCTGGACCGTTAGGGCGCAGCCGCTTCAGTCCTCGAGCTTGGTCAACAGGTAGTTGGGCTCGCCGATGCGGTCGATGATGGCCAGCTGCGTCTCGATCCAGTCGATGTGCTCTTCCTCGGATTCCAGAATGTCGGCGAACAGCTGCCGGCTGGTGTAGTCGCCTACCGATTCGCAGTGCGCGATGGCGTCGCGCAGCAGCGGCAGGGCCTCGTACTCCAGCGCCAGGTCGCACTCCAGCAGCTCGCGCGGATTCTCGCCGATGCGAAGCTTGCCCAGCATCTGGAAGTTGGGCAGCCCATCGAGGAACAGGATGCGCTCGGACAGCTTGTCCGCGTGCTTCATCTCGTCGATGGATTCCTTGTACTCATAGTCGGCCAGTTCCTTGAAGCCCCAGTTCTTCAGCATCTTGGCGTGCAGGAAGTACTGGTTGATCGCGGTCAGCTCGTTGTAGAGCGCCCTGTTGAGAAATTCGATGACCTTGGGGTCGCCCTTCATGGCCGTGGCTCCGGTGTGTGGTGGAGCGCAGGTTAGCGGGTACGGCGCGATGCTGACGAAACGCGAATCGTGCGCATCTCAGGCGAACATGTGGTCCGATGGGATCGGCTGAAGTCCTAGCCGATCAGGCGGCGTGAGAGATGTCCAGCACCGGCAAGGAGAAGCGGGCCTCGCGCTCGGCGCGGGCCGGTTCCAGCAGCGCCGCGGCGGTATCCAGGCAGCTGCCGCACGTGGCGCCGCATCCAGTACGCATGGTCAGTTCGGTGATCGTCTCGCAACCGTTGGCGGCGGCCTCACGAACCTGCCGTTCGGTAACTCCGTTGCAGATGCAGACATACACGGTCGGTACTCCAGCTGAGCCCGTTGTTCGGGGCACCGCCATTGCAACGCGAATGCGAATGATTGTCAATTATCCAAAATGCCGCCGCGCTTGACATCGGTCCGCCGCTGACGGGCCGGGCGGGCGTGGTCCAATTCGGAAATCCAGCCGTTCATCAGCAGCTGGGGCACCGCCTGGGTTCCGGCCACCAGCTGGGCAAAAGGGGCCAGATGGCGCAGGGCACGTGCGTAAACCCCGCGCTTGAACATCACCACGTGTTCCATCGGATACCAAAAATCGACCCAGCGCCAGTGGTCGAATTCCGGCGTCTCGGTCAGGTCCAGGCGCAGGTGCGATTCGTCGCCGACCAGCCTGAGCAGGAACCAGACC
>DATHAV010000346.1:0-2430 GCA_035296505.1 Pseudoxanthomonas sp. | reverse complement strand
ACATTTGGCACGAGGACCAGGGCTACCGCCGCCAGGAAATACTCAACCAGGCGATCCTGGTGGCCCGGCACGAGTACATCCTATTTACTGACGGCGACTGCATTCCACGCAAGGATTTCGTCGAGGTGCACGCGCGCCACGCCGAGCGCGGCAGGTTCCTGTCGGGCGGCTACTGCAAGCTCGGCATGGAACTCAGCACCCGCATCGCCGCCGAGGACATCGAAAGCGGGCGCTGCTTCGACCCCGACTGGCTGGGCCGGCAGGAGCGCCTGAATCTTTCCAACAGGCTCAAGCTGGGCGCAGGCGAGACCAGCGCCAAGCTGCTGGATGCCATCACCACGGCCAAGCCGACCTTCAACAACTGCAATTCCTCCGCGTTCAAGGACGACCTGCTGGCCATCAACGGCTACGACGAGCGCATGAAGTACGGTGGACCCGATCGCGAACTGGGCGAGCGCCTGGATAACTACGGAGTCAAGGGCAAACAGATCCGCCATCGTGCGGTGTGCGTGCACCTGGACCATTCGCGCGGTTACAAGACCCCCGAGTCGGTGCGGAACAACCTGGCTATCCGCGCCGAAACCCGCGGCAAGAAAATCGTGTGGACGCCCTACGGAATAGACAAATCGCCGGACGCTCGGCGACAGGGCGATGCCTGACAGTTGCGCTTACGGAGCCTTGCCCAGTGCGTGCAGCAGCCGGTACTTTTCGATTACCGCGCGCGCGTGGCTGCCGTGGTACCACCAGCCGGGGCGTCCCTCCAGCAGCGCCCCTTTCAGGAGATAGGCCTTGAGCCAGTAGGCGGCGGCGTGGGTCCAGGGCGACAGCGCCGAGCAACGCCGGCCTTCCTCGTGCTTCTGTTCGGCCCAAAGCCGGGCATAGCGCAGGTTCTTGTCGCGGTGCTGCTGCAGCGAGCGCGCGGTGTTGTGTTCGATCGCCACGGTACAGTCGGCCACGCGCTTGCCGGCGAGGTCGGGCCGCTCGTGCACCCGCATGGGCAGGTAGCGGTGATCCGGGCGCACCAGGCGTTCGGCGCGCTCCTGGCCGCGCAGGCGGCGGCCCAGGAACCAGTTGCGGCGGACCACGCGCCACACGTCCGCCTGTTCGACGCGACCGGAGGCGAACATCCCGCGCAGCGCCTGTTCCGCGCCCTCGGCCAGCCACTCGTCGGCGTCCATCAGAAGCAGCCACGGCTGCGTGGCGCGCGAAATCGCCTCGTTCTTCTGGCCGGAGAATCCCAGCCAGTCCTGGTGCTCCACCCGCGCGCCGGCCGCGCGCGCCACCGCGACCGTGTCGTCGTCCGAGCCGCAGTCCAGCACCAGCATCTCCGCGCACACCCCGCGCATGGACTGCAGGCAGCGGCCGATGCGGTCCGCTTCGTTCTTGGAGATCACCACACCCGACAGCGGCAGCGGATCATGCATGGGCTGCTACCGTGTCGCCGTCGAACGGAAGCACGCAATCCCCCGCACTCGCGGCGATGGCGCGGCTGCGCGATCGCCGCCCGTAACTCACGCCCTTCCTGCCAGGCAAGCGCAGAGCCACCGGAAAATCCACCGCCGGCCGTGTGACTGGAGCGAGCGTGTCGGCGCGGGAACCGTATGCGACGACGGTTTCATCGGGACGCCTGCCCTGGCGATCCAAGGCTGCCGGTACCGGTACCAACGCCAGCGTCTCTTTACTGCAGCAGGTGGTCGCCAGGACGCTGGCTTTCATTGTTCCCACCGCCAATGTGGACAGCGACGATCCTGCGTCGAGGCCAAGGCTGGCCGACGGCGATGAACCACCGGTTCCGGCAGTGCGTCCCAGCCTCACCAGCGCATCCGCCTGCGCGCCAGCGTGTGGCCGAGCCGCTGGTAGAGCGCGCTGGCCTGCTCGTACGGCAGGAAGCGGATCTGCAGCGGCGGCGCCATGCCGCTGGCGCCGGCGGTGTCCATCCACAGGCTGGCGGTGCCCAGGCGCCGGTCGATCGGCGAGCGCACCAGCCGCAGCGCCTGCAGCTTGTCGATCTCGGCGAAGCGCCAGTAGCGCGACCGCCAGCCGCCGCGGACGGCGACCATTTGCCCGTCGACCGCGTAAGCCATCCGCCGCGCCTGCTGGCGCGCGGCATAGGCCGACCACGGCAGCCACAGCAGCGGCAGCAGGCTCCACGGGCCGCCGATGCGCCAGGCCAGCACGGCCGTCGCCGCGAGCACGACCCACATGGTCGGCAGCCACAGCCGCCACCACGCCGCGGCCGGAATGCGGGTCCAGTCATCGCGCGGCCACCGCGCCTGCGGCAGCAAGTGCTGGATCAGTGCATCGCACGCACCGGCGGTCGCGATCGGCGCCAGTTCCTTCAGCGCACGTCCGCCTTCCCGGCCCTGCTGCTCGGCGACGGCCGTGTCGATGCGCAGGCCGCGGCGTTTCAGCAGGCGGTGCAGGAAGCTT
>DATHAV010000345.1:0-2337 GCA_035296505.1 Pseudoxanthomonas sp. | reverse complement strand
ACTTGCCGATCGCGCTTTCGCCGGGGAACAGCTTCCCGGCCACCTTGCGCGACACGAGCGTTGCCGGGATGTCGATATCGGCGCCGGGCGCGCTGACCACCGACCACTCCTGCATCTCGTCGGGGTTGAAGTTGCGCCCCTCCACCAGGTTCAGGCCGAAGGTGTCGAGGAAGTGCTCGTCGCCCAGGTACATCGTCAGGTTGGCGGTGGGCTGGTCCTGGTCCGGCTTCAGGTTGACCGAGGTGTTCCAGGACGAGTTCACGAACGGCACCTGGTTGGTCACGGTGGCGTTCTTGACCCCCGGCAGTCCGCGCAGGGTGGCCAGGTCGGTGCGGGTGAGCGCGTCGGCGTTGTCGTCCTCGCCGATGCCGGTGATCTGCAGGCGGACCATTTCTTTTTCGGCCACGCCGCTGGGGCGGTTGATGAGGCTGACGCGCTCGCCGATCAGGAACAGCGCGTTGCAGATGATCGCGCAGCTCAGCGCGATCTCCAGCACGATGAGCGCCGCGGCGGTCTTGTGGCGCAGCAGGGTGGAAAGGATGGGGCGGATGTCCATGGGCAGACCTCGGTTTCGTGAGTGCCCCGCGCGGGCGCGGGGGGATGAGGTAGGGGCGCGTGTCGGCGAGGCTCAGGTCACTGCGATTTCAGCTGGATGGCCGGCGTCACCTGCATCGCGCGCCAGGCCGGCAGGATGCCCGCCAGCAGGCTGGACGCGATGGCCAGCACGAAGGTCGCCATCAGCATCGTCGGATCCAGGTGCGCGAGCTCGGCGTAGCTGGACGGCTGCTGGCGCACGGCCCACAGCCCCAGCAGCGCCAGGCCCAGCCCCAGCAGGCCGCCGGCCAGCCCGATGGTGCCGGCCTCGACCAGGCATTGGGTGAAGATGTCGCGGCGCGAGGCGCCCAGCGCGCGGCGCACGCCGATCTCGCTGCTGCGGCGCAGGAACTTGGCCAGCAGCAGGCCCACGGTGTTGACCAGGCACACCAGCAGGAAGCCCAGGGCCAGCCACACCTGCAGGCGCACGTCGCCGGGCACCACGCGGTTGTAGTCCAGCCAGCCCATCAGGTCGTGCAGGCGGATGTTGTCGGGCCGCTCGTAGCGGCCGGCGGCGCGCTGCTGGGCCGAGTAATTGGCCAGGTACTGGCGGTACTCGGCGACCTTCTCCGGCGTGTCCAGCTGCACCCAGTACTGGATCCAGGTGCACGGCGCGTTGAGGCCCTCGGCACCCTCCGGGTCGTCGCCGGCGTCGCCCCAGCAGTTCATGCTGCCGTTGCGGCTCATCTTCAGGTCACGTGCGGTGGTGAAAGGCAGGAACGCCTGCTCGGGGGTGCCGAAGCGGTCGCTGTTCATGTCGTAGAACTTCGGTGTCGGGCGCCAGTCGTCGATCACGCCGACCACCCGGAACGCGGCGCCGTCCATGCGCAGCGAACGGCCGACGCTGTTCTCGCCGCCGAACACCTTGTCGTTGAGCGACTTGGCGACCACCACCACGCGCTCGCGGTTGGCGTCCTGGGCCGCGGTCCAGCCGCCGCCGTGGATGAAGGGCACGTCGAACATCGGGAAGAAGTCGGCGCTGTTGTAGCGCGCCTCGATCAGGAACGGACGCAGGCTGGACGCTTCCGGTTCGATGCTGGCCGAGCCGCCGGTGGTCATGGTCTGGCGGTCGCCGCGCGCCTCGCGCAGCAGGGTTTCGGCGTCGAAACGGCCCAGCTGGGCCGGCGGATCCTCGTCGGGAACGTAGCCGCGCATCGACTGCGGGTCCAGCTGCGGGTAGAACAGCGTGCCGCTCTTGCCCGGCAGCGGATCGCCGGACAGCACGTAGAACACCGTGAGTGTGGTCATGCTGGCGCCGATGCCCAGGGCGATGGACAGCACCATCAGCGCGGTGAGCGCCTTGTTGCGCTTGAAGCTGCGCAGGGCGAGGTCGAAATAGTAGGCGAACATGGCTGGGTTCCTGTTTCCTTCTCCCTGCGGGAGTAAGGTGGCGCGAAGCGCCGGATGAGGGAGTGGACTATCCGCTTGCGGAGCAGGTCGATGGACGCTGGAGGTTGTTTCCCTCATCCGCCCTTCGGCCACCTTCTCCCAGGGGAGAAGGTGGCGGATCAAAGCGCCGCCGCCGATTCCTGGGCCATGCGCGCCAGCGTCGGCTCCACCGACAGGTCGGTGGCCATGCCGTCGACGATGTGCACGTTGCGCTGCGCGCGCGCGGCCAGCTCCGAATCGTGCGTCACCATCACGATGGTGGTGCCCTGCTGGTTGATGTCCTCCAGCAGCTCCAGCACGCTGCGCGCCATCTGCGAGTCGAGGTTGCCGGTGGGTTCGTCGGCCAGCAGCAGC
>DATHAV010000344.1:0-6274 GCA_035296505.1 Pseudoxanthomonas sp. | reverse complement strand
TACCCATACCGAACCGCGGTCCTGGCCCCAGGTGTGGCCTTCGACGCAGGGCGCATTGGACAGCTGGCGATCGACCAAGGCGCGGCCGCGGAAGCCGGTGTCGCAGACCTGGCGACGGTTGTCCCTGCTTTCGCAGCGCACCACCGAATCGGAAGTGCCGCGCCCCATCCCGTCGCCGCGGGCGGGTCCGAAACGTCCCTTGCAGCCGCGGTCGACCCATACGCTGCCGTTGCCGCTGCCCCAGTTGTCCCCTTCCACGCAGCGGGTCCGCGAAAAGTTGTCGATCAGGACCGCGCGGCCGCGGAAGCCGGTCGCGCATTCGCGATAGCGGTTCTTGTTGCTTTCGCACACCACGCCGCCGCCGGAGTCCGGCAGCGGGCCGCTACCGACGCTCCATCCGTCCGGGCGGCCACCACCCAGCGAGGTCGCGATGTCCTCCTTGATGCGGCTGAAGCCCCAGTTGGAGCGGTTGACCTGGTCGAGGTAGAAGCGCAGCTGGTCGTCGGGGATGCGGCGGCCGCGTGACTGCTCCGAATATTCCAGGCCGATCACCCGCGCCTGGTCCTCGTACGAGAGTTCCCTAAGGTACTCGGGGGCATAGGCCTTGGCCGAAAACTGCGCCTGGAGCGGGAGCGCCGCAAGCAGCAGTCCGAATGCGACGATCAATGCGGACAACGTGCGCAACATGGCGTGCTCCCTTCTGGCGGTAGTGCGCCGGAATATACGGTCGGGACCTGAATGAAACGTCTGCATTTGCCGGCACGCAGTCGCGGCCCCAAAATGGCGCGCCGTCCGGCCGCACCTGGCGCCGGCACGCTTTCCGGAGCCCCCATGCGTACCCATTTCTGCGGTCTCGTCGACGAGGCCCTGATCGGCCAGGCCGTCACCCTGTGCGGCTGGACCGACGTCGCCCGCAACCTGGGCGGCGTGTGCTTCATCGACCTGCGCGACCACCACGGCATCGTGCAGGTGCTGGTCGAGCCCGAGCAGGGTGAGGCGTTCGAGGCGGCCGCCGGCCTGGGCTACGAGGACGTGCTGCAGGTCGAAGGCGTGGTGCGTACGCGCGAAAGCGTCAACGACAGGATCCCGACCGGCAGGGTCGAAGTGGTCGCCAGCTCGATCACGGTGCTCAACCAGGCCCGGCCGCTGCCGTTCCACGCCCACGAGAACGCGGGCGAGGAGATCCGCCTGAAGTACCGCTACCTGGACCTGCGCCGGCCCGACATGCAGCGCATGCTGCGCACCCGCACCCGGCTGGTGGCGGCGCTGCGCCAGTGGCTGGACGCGCGCGGGTTCCAGGACATCGAAACGCCGATCCTGACCAAGGCCACGCCGGAGGGCGCGCGCGACTTCCTGGTGCCGGCGCGCATGCACCCGGGCGAGTTCTACGCGCTTCCGCAGAGCCCGCAGCTGTTCAAGCAGATATTGATGGTCGCCGGCTTCGACCGCTACTACCAGATCGCGCGCTGCTTCCGCGACGAGGCGCTGCGCGCCGACCGCCAGCTCGAGTTCACCCAGCTCGACATGGAGTTCGCCTTCGTCCGCGAGCGCGACGTGCAGGAGGCGGTCGAGGGCATGATCCGCGACGTTTTCCGCGAGGTGATGCAGGTCGATCTCGATTCGCCGTTCCCGCGCCTGACCTGGGCCGAGGCCATGCGCCGCTTCGGTTCCGACAAGCCCGACCTGCGCAATCCGCTGGAGCTCGGCGATGTCGCCGAGCTGGTGAAGAACAGCGAGTTCAAGGTGTTCACCGACTGGGCCTCCGATCCGGACGGCCGCGTGGCGGCGCTGCGGGTTCCGGGCGGCGCGGCGCTGTCGCGCAAGCAGATCGACGACTGCGCCGCCCACGCCGCCAAGTACGGCGGCAAGGGCCTGGCCTACGTCAAGCTCGGCGAGGACGGGCAGGCGAGCTCGCCGATCGCCAAGTTCTTCGGCGAGGACGCCTTCGCCGCACTGGTCGAGGCGGTGGGGCTGGAGAACGGCGACCTGGCCTTCTTCGGCGCCGGCCCCTACAACACCGTCAGCGACTTCATGGGCGCGGTGCGGCTCAAGGTCGGCAAGGACTTGGGCCTGGCGCAGGACGGCTGGAAGCCGCTGTGGGTCACCGACTTTCCGATGTTCGAATGGGACGGGGAGGCGCAGCGCTACGTCGCTCTGCACCATCCTTTCACCGCGCCGGCGGTGGACGACATCGACGACCTGCGCGCGAACGCGAAGACCGCGGTGTCGCGCGGCTACGACATGGTGCTCAACGGCAACGAGATCGGCGGCGGTTCGATCCGCATCCACCGCCCGGAGATGCAGAGCGCGGTGTTCGAGCTGCTGGGCATCGGCGCCGAGGAGGCCGAGGCCAAGTTCGGCTTCCTGCTCGACGCGCTCAAGTACGGGGCGCCGCCGCACGGCGGGATCGCGTTCGGCATCGACCGCATCGCCGCGCTGATGGCGGGCACCGAGTCGATCCGCGACGTCATCGCCTTCCCCAAGACCACCACCGCGCAGTGCCTGATGACCGGTGCGCCGTCGCCGATCCCCGACGCGCAGCTGGCCGAGGTCCACGTCTCGGTGCGCCGGAAGCCGGCATGAGCGACACCACCGTCATCCGCCGCGCCGCGCCGGACGACGCGGAGGCCGTGTCGCGCATCGCCACCGATACCTTCGTCGAGACCTTCGGGCATCTGTATCCGCCGGAGGACCTCGCCTACTTCCTGCTCAACTTCTACTCGCCGGCGGCGCAGCGCCTGAACCTGGAGGACCCGGACAGCGCGATGTGGCTGCTGGAGCGCGGCGGGGCGGCGATCGGCCACGCGTATGCCGGCCCCTGCGGGCTGCCGCATCCCCAGGCCTCGTCCGCGGACGGCGAGATCAAGCGGCTCTACGTGCTGCGCCAATCGCACAACGGGGGCTGGGGCGCGCGGCTGATGCGGACCGCGCTGGACTGGCTGCAGCGCGACGGCCCGCGCACGCTGTGGGTGGGGGTGTGGTCCGGGAACCTCGGCGCGCAGCGCTTCTACGCACGCTACGGCTTCCAGCGCGTCGGCGAGTACAAGTATCCGGTGGGCAACACCCTGGACGACGAGTTCATCCTGCGGCGGCTTCCCTTCTCCCACGGGGAGAAGGCGGCGCGAAGCGACGGATGAGGGCAGGGGAACCACTTGCCATGAAAGCAGTACACGCTGGAAGCTCGCGCCCTCATCCGCCCTTCGGGCATCTTCTCCCGAGGGAAGAAGAGAAAATCGCATGACCTCCCGCGTCCTGGTGCTGCATGGCATATGGAACGCGAAGTCGTGGATCGCGCCGCTGGCCTTGCGCCTGCGCCGCGAAGGCTTCGATACCAGGATCTACGGCTATGCCAGCATCTTCGGCGGCCCCGATGCGGCGATCCCGGCGTTGATCGAGCGCCTGCGCGATGGCGAGCCGGTGAATCTGGTGGGCCACAGCCTAGGCGGCCTGATCGCGCTCGAGGCGCTGCGGCGCGAACCGTCGCTGCCGGTGCCGCGGCTGGTATGCATCGGCTCGCCGCTGTGCGGCAGCCGTACCGCGGCGGCGCTGGCGGCCCGTGCCTGGCTGGCGCCGGTGCTGGGCCGCAGCCGCGCTTTGCTGCAGCGCGGCTGCGAGCCGTGGACGGGGCCGACCGAGATCGGCATGGTCGCCGGCAACGTCGCGCGCGGCGTGGGCCGGCTGCTGGCGCGCCTGGAGGGCGACTCCGACGGCACCGTGGCCGTGTCCGAGACGCGCCTGGCGGGCCTGCGCGACCACTGCGTGGTGCCGGCCAGCCACAGCGGGCTGGTGCTGTCGCGGGCGGCCGCGGCGCAGACGGCCTGTTTCCTGCGCCAAGGCCGGTTCGGTGCCGACCCGGCGCTCGGTGGCGCCGGCGCATTGGAGTAAAATTCCGCGCTCGTCCACGGCACGTCTGGAATACGCATGGGTAGGGGACCGTCGATCGAAGGGCGCAAGAACGCCACCGACGCCAAGCGCGGCAAGATCTTCACCAAGATCATCCGCGAGATCGGCGTGGCCGCGCGCGCCGGCGGCGGCGATCCGGCCAACAACCCGCGCCTGCGCACGGCGGTCGACAAGGGCCTGGCGGCCAACATGTCCAAGGACGTGATCGAGCGCGCGATCAAGAAGGCCACCGGCGAACTGGAAGGGGTGGAGTTCGAGGAGATCCGCTACGAAGGCTACGCGCCCGGCGGCGTGGCGGTGATCGTCGACTGCCTGACCGACAACCGGGTGCGCACCGTGGCCGAAGTGCGCCACGCGTTCGGCAAGTGCGGCGGCAACATGGGCGCCGAGGGTTCGGTCGCCTTCATGTTCCGCAAGCTGGGCGTGCTGAGCTTCGAGGCCGGGGCCGACGAGGACGCGATCACCGAGGCCGCGATCGAGGCCGGCGCCGACGACGTGGTGGTGTATCCGGAGGATGGCGCGATCGACGTGCTGACCTCGCCGGAGAATTACGAGACGGTGCGCGATGCGATGCAGGCGGCGGGCCTGGCGCCGGGCCACGCCGAGATCACCCAGCGCGCCGACAACGCCATCGCGGTCGAGGGCGAGGTCGCCGCGCAGGTGGCCAAGCTGCTGGACATGCTGGAAGACCTGGACGACGTGCAGGCGGTGTATTCGAACGCCGACCTGGGCGCCCGCGAGTGATGCGGCGAGCGGTAACCGATAGCCGGAAACCGGCAGCGGGTCGGCGATCACGGGGCACCTGCGGGCAGTGGTCGATGCGGGGCTTTTCCGTTGCCCCGCACCGGCGACCGGCGAACAGCCAGTGACCCGCATCCTCGGCATCGATCCCGGTTCGCAGCGCACCGGCGTGGGCGTCATCGACGTCGATGCCGGCGGCCGCACCACGCACGTGTTCCACGGTCCGCTGCTGCTGCTGGGCGAAGGCGACTTTTCCCAGCGCCTCAAGCGCCTGCTGCAGTCGCTGGGCGAGGTGATCGATGCGCACCGTCCCGACGAAGTGGCGATCGAAAAGGTGTTCATGGCGCGCAATCCGGATTCGGCCCTGAAGCTGGGCCATGCGCGCGGCGCGGCGATCTGCGCGGTGGTGATGCGCGACCTGCCGGTCAACGAGTACGCCGCGCGCGAGGTGAAGCTGGCGGTGGTGGGCAAGGGCGGCGCGGAGAAGGCGCAGATCCAGCACATGGTCGGCATGCTGCTCAACCTCAAGGGCCGGCTGCAGCAGGACGCGGCCGACGCGCTGGCGGTGGCCATCACCCATGCCCATGTGAGCGCCAGCGCGCGACGCATGGGCGTGGACGTGCGCCAGGCCTGGAGCCGCAAGTGAAGCATATGCGGATCGGAGCGGAACGATGATCGGAAGACTGCGCGGGATACTCGCCTACAAGCAGCCGCCGTGGCTGGTGATCGACGTGGGCGGGGTCGGCTACGAGCTCGAGGCGCCGATGAGCACCTTCTACGACCTGCCCGACGTCGGCCGCGAGGTCATCGTGTTCACCCACCATGCGCAGAAGGAGGACAGCGTGTCGCTGTACGCGTTCCTGCGCGAGAGCGAGCGGCGGCTGTTCCGCGACGTGCAGAAAGTGACCGGGATCGGCGCCAGGATCGCGCTGGCGGTGCTGTCCGGCGTCAGCGTCGACGAATTCGCGCGCCAGGTGCAGGCCGGCGACGTCGCGGCGTTGACGCGCATCCCCGGCATCGGCAAGAAGACCGCCGAGCGCATGGTGGTGGAGCTGCGCGACCGCGTCGCCGGCTCCGGCGCCACGCCGACCGGCATGCCGGGCCTGCCCAACGACCCGCAGTCCGAAGCCACCATCGCCCTGCAGCAGCTCGGCTACAAGCCGGCCGAGGCGGTGCGCATGGCGCGCGAGGCCGCGGCCGCGGGCGACGACGCGGCGATGATCATCCGCAAGGCGCTGCAGGCCGCCCTGCGCTGAAGGCCCGCCCGCCGGACGCCTCGCCACGTCCGGGTCGGCTACAGCCTGTCCTCACTTTCACCGCGCTACCCTCCAGGCCGCCATGTCCGCATCCACTTCCCCCCCTCCGGCCGCCGGCAAGAGCGGCGAGCACGGCCACGGCAACGTCGGCCTGGCCGGCCTGATCGTCGGCGCGGTCGGGGTGGTGTTCGGCGACATCGGCACCAGCCCGCTGTACACCCTGCGCGAGGCGTTCTCGATCCACTACGGCCTGGTCGCCGACCACGACACCGTGCTGGGCGTGCTGTCGCTGGTGTTCTGGTCGCTGATGCTGGTGGTCACCATCAAGTACGTGACCATCATCATGCGCGCCGACAACGAGGGCGAGGGCGGCA
>DATHAV010000343.1:0-3279 GCA_035296505.1 Pseudoxanthomonas sp. | reverse complement strand
TGCGACGAGGTGGTCAAGAACGAGGCAGGCGACATCGTCGAGCTGCGCGGCTGGCTCGATCCGCGATCGCGTCCCGGCATGGCCGGCGCCGAGCGCAAGATCAAGGGCACCATCCACTGGGTCGGCGCGGCGCATGCGGTCGAAGCGGAGTTCCGGCTCTACGATCGGCTGTTCTCCACCGCCGATCCCGACGACGAAGCCGAAGGCAAAACCTACCGCGACCATCTGAATCCCGACTCGCGCCGTTCGGTCCGCGGCTATGTGGAGCCGGCGGCCGCGATCGCCGCGCCGGAGCAGGCGTTCCAGTTCGAGCGCATCGGCTATTTCGTGGCCGACCGCCGCGACCACCGCCGCGACGCGCCGGTGTTCAACCGCAGCGTGGCCCTGCGGGATACCTGGGCCGCAAAGGCCTGAACGCACGCCGGTGCACGCGACCGGCCACACTTTTTCGGAGGATCCGCCATGAAGCACCTGCCCCGCCTTTTGGTACTGCTGCTGTGGAGCGCACTGGCCGCCGCCTGCGCCGCGCCCGGCCCCGCGCCGAGCGCCTCCGCGGACACTGCCGAGGCCGGTGCGCCGCCCGCGCGCACGCCGCCGATGTCCACCCCGTATCCGCCGCGCAAGGTCGGGCGCGGCGTGGAGGTCGACTACACGTGCAAGACGTCCGCCGACTGCGCGGTGAAGAACGTCGGCAACTGCTGCGGCAAGCAGCCGGCCTGCGTCAACAGGAACAGTCCGGTCGACCCGGCCGCGGTGCAGGCGCAGTGCCAGGCCAGCGGCATGATGAGCGTGTGCGGCTTCCAGGAGATCTCCGCCTGCCAGTGCGTCAGCGGACGCTGCGAGCCGGAAGCTTCCGCCGGCGGCGCACCGCCGGTACGGTGATGCTCTACGCCCAGGTCCATCTGACGCTGCCGGCGTGGGTGCACGATGCGGTGGACGCGACCCGCGCGTACGCGGGCGACGAAGCCAAGGTGGCGCTCGCGATCGACCTGTCGCGCATGAACCTGGAGGCCGCCAGCGGCGGCCCGTTCGGCGCGGCCGTGTTCGGACCGGACGATCGCATCCTCTCGGTGGGCGTTAACCGCGTGCTGCCGCAGAGTACGTCGCTGGCGCATGCCGAGAACATGGCCTACATGCTGGCCCAGCAGCGCCTGCAGACGGCGCGGCTCAACGAGCGCGTCGGCGGCACCGTGACCCTGGCGACCTCCTCGCAACCCTGCTGCCAGTGCTACGGCGCCACGGTGTGGGCCGGCATCGACCGCCTGCTGATCGGCGCGCGCGCCGAGGACGTGATGGCGCTGACCGAGTTCGACGAAGGCCCGCTGCCGGCCGACTGGATCGGCGAGTTGAATCGCCGCGGCATCGAGGTCGTGCGCGACCTGCACCGCGAGGCCGCGCGCGAAGTGCTGCGCGCCTACGGCGCCCAGGGCGGCGAGCGCTATTGAGCGTTCTGTCCGCCGCAGGAGCGGGTGACGAGCGATGACCGGCCTGCTGTGCTACTGCCGCCAGGGGTTCGAGCCCGAGCTGGCCGCCGAGTTGACCGAGCGCGCGGCGCTGGCCGGCTTCGGCGCCTATGCGCGGACCGCGCGCGACGACGGCTACGTGTTGCTGCTGGGCGCCGAAGGCGCGGCGCTGGACCGCGCGCTGCCCTGGATCGACCTGATCTTCGCCCGGCAGAAGCTGCGGCTGATCGCCGAGCTGCCGGCGCTGGATCCGAAGGACCGCATCGCGCCGATGCTGGCGGCGCTGCGGGACCAGGAACGCTTCGGGGAGCTGTGGGTGGAGCATCCGGATAGCGACGCGGCCAAGCCGCTGGCGGGTCTCGCGCGCAGCTTCGGCAACGCACTGCGGCCGGCGCTGCGCAAGCAGGGGCTGCTTTCGGCCCGGGAGGACGCACGCCTGCCGCGGCTGCACGTGGTGTTCCTGCACGGCGACCACGCGCTGCGCGCGGCGTCCGATCCACGCGACAGCTCGCCCTGGCCGCTGGGCATCCCGCGCCTGCGGCTGCTGCCCGACGCGCCGTCGCGTTCGGCGCTGAAGCTGGAAGAGGCGCTGCTGACGCTGTTGGGTCCGGACGAGCGCGAGGCGCTGCTCAGGCCGGGCATGACCGCCGCCGACCTCGGCGCCGCGCCCGGCGGCTGGACCTGGGTGCTGACCCGCCGGCACCTGCGGGTGACCGCGGTGGACAACGGGCCGCTGCGGCCGCACGTGATGGAGACGGGCCTGGTCGAACACCTGCGCGCCGACGGGTTCCAGTGGAAGCCCTCGCAACCGCTGGACTGGATGGTGTGCGACATGGTCGAGCAGCCGCGCCGCGTGGCCGAACGCATGGCCACCTGGTTCCGCGAAGGCTGGTGCCGCCACGCGGTCTTCAACCTCAAGCTGCCGATGAAGAAACGGTGGGACGAGACCCGCCTGTGCCTGGATCTGTTCGGCGCCCAGTGCGGCCGGCCGGTCCGCGTGCGTGCGCGGCAGCTCTACCACGAACGCGAGGAGATCACGGTCGTGGCGAGCGAGCGGCGTTCATAGGGATCGGACACACCGGCGGATTCCCTCGCCAGCGCTGCCGTAACTGGCGGGAGAACCGCTTTATCAGCTTGCGGCGGCACCGCGATCGCATTGTGTGATGCTTGCGGCAATCGGTCTCAGTCCATGCAACCTCCCTCTGGCAAGCTGCTTGCCTGTCGAGGACACCGTCATGCAACCGATCGAACTCAGGGACCCGGCCGGGTTCGCCAAAGAATTCCTGCGCCTCACCCTGCTGCAGGGATTCCAGTCGCTGACCAAGCGCGACCTGGAGCTGCTGATCTTCGTGCTGCTGGAGCGCGACGGTGCCATCGAACGCGGCGAATCCAATGCGTCGGCGGCGATGCGCCTGCGGGTGACCGCGGCCAAGGTCAAAGCGCTGCGTCGCGACGGCTATGCGCGCTGGCGTTCGCTGGTGCCCGAAGAAGGCGACGCCGCGATGCAGCGCATCCTGGCCACCGTGCTGACCGAATCCAACCTGCGTTCGGGCGCCAAACACGTCGGCGAGCGGGCGCGCAAGGAGGGGTTCCTGGCGGTGCGCATCGAGCATCCCGACGACCAGCAGCGCTTCGAACAGGCGATCCTGGAGGTGGGCGCGCTGCCGGTGTACGAGCGCAATCGCGAAGTGGTCGCGGTGCGTTTCGACACCCTGCTCAAACTGGCCGAACGCTGGGGCTACCTGCAGCCGGAGCCGGAAGCCATCGTCGCCCGGCTCAAGCAGCTCGCGCCGGCCGCGGAAGAAGTCGCCGACCT
>DATHAV010000342.1:0-2908 GCA_035296505.1 Pseudoxanthomonas sp. | reverse complement strand
GTAGCAAGCACTCTCGAGACTGTATCCGTAGCAATCCATATGCCCAGCGCCGCCGGAAGGACCGCTGGCGAATCAGGCACCGCCACCGCCCGGATTGGCATAGCGTGTTTTGATCGTGCACGGTCCGATTCCGCCGCCATCCGCCAACATGCTCCACTGCTATGCAAGGTGCGCGAACACCGAGTTGGCCGCCGGTGCGGGCGTCACGGCCAGCCGCAACGCCGCGCCTACCAGCCATCCGCGTTGTCGCTGCTGGCAAAGGCCAGACGCGGGCAGTCAGGCGAACGGATCCTGCAGCACCATCGTGTGGTCGCGGTCAGGACCGGTGCTGACGATGGCCAGGGGGCAGCCGGAGAGTTCTTCCAGCGAACGCAGGTAGGCGCGCGCGGCGGGCGGCAGTTTTTCCCATTCGGTGATGCCGTGGGTGTTCTCGCTCCAGCCGGGGAACTCCAAATACACCGGCTCGCACTCCTCCCAACCCTGTGCGTCCAGCGGAGCGTATTCGGTTTCCTTGCCGCGGTAGCGGTAGGCGATGCACATCTTCAGCTTGTCCATGCCGTCGAGCACGTCGAGCTTGGTGATGCACAGGCCGCTGATGCCGTTGATCGCGACGGCGCGCTTGAGCGCGACGATGTCGATCCAGCCACAGCGGCGCGGGCGGCCGGTGGTGGCGCCGAACTCCTGACCCTTGGCGCGTATCCGCTCGCCCACCTGGTCGTTCAATTCGGTCGGGAACGGGCCGCCGCCCACGCGTGTGGCGTAGGCCTTGCAGATGCCCAGCACGTAGTCGATGGCGTCGGCGCCCACCCCGGTGCCGGCGAGCGCGCCACCTACGGTGGTGTTGGACGAGGTGACGTACGGGTAGGTTCCGTGGTCGATGTCGAGCAGCGCGCCCTGAGCGCCTTCGAACAGCACTCGCCTGCCCTGCTTGCGCAGATCATGGAGGATGCCGGCGACGTCGTGTTTCATCGGCTGCACATAGCGGCCGAATTCCAGCGCCTCGTCCAGGCTCCTCTGGAAATCCACCGCATCGGTCTTCAAGTACTTGGTCAGCACGAAGTTGTGGTAATCGAGCGCGGTGCGCAGCAGTTCGGCCAGCTGCTGCGGATAGTGCAGGTCGGCGATGCGGATGCCGCGGCGCGCGACCTTGTCTTCGTAGGCAGGACCGATGCCGCGGCCGGTGGTGCCGATGGCCTTGCCGCCAGCGGCCTTTTCGCGCGCTTGGTCCAGGGCGATGTGGTACGGCATGATCAGCGGCGCCGCCGGCGAGATCTTCAGGCGCGAACGCACTTCCACGCCGGCCTCCTCCAGCTCGCCGATTTCCTTGATCAGCGCCGCGGGCGAAATCACCACGCCGTTGCCGATCAGGCACAGCGCATCCTCGCGCAGGATGCCGGAAGGAATCAGGTGCAGGACGGTCTTCTTGCCGTTGATCACCAGCGTGTGGCCGGCATTGTGGCCGCCCTGGAAGCGCACCACCGCACCGATGCGCTCGGTCAGCAGATCGACGATCTTGCCCTTGCCTTCATCGCCCCACTGGGCGCCGAGAACGACGACTGACTGACCCATGACGTTTGCACTCCGATCGAATGTAGGAGCGGCCCATGGCCGCGACCGTGGCGAGCCCGATCGCGGCGAAGGCGCTCGAATCGAATCCGCACATGGAAAAAGCCGGTTGGAGTGGGCTCGATAAGAGCTACTCCCGCCGGCTTTTTTGCATTATCCGGGTTTTGGTGGGCTTGGGCTAGCGCGGTGCTCCTTACTCTTTCGGGAAAAGGAGCCGCGTGATCAGCGCTCGCTCTTGAGGTATTGCAGGAAGGGATCGTTCTTGTCCAGCACGATCACGCCCTGCCCGTCGGCGAAGGCGCCGCGATAGGCCTCGAGGCTGCGGTAGAAACTGTAGAAGCCGGGGTCCGCGGCCGTGGCCTTGGCGTAGATCTCGGCCGCGGCGGCGTCGCCCTCGCCTCGCAGGCGCTGCGCGTCGCGCTCGGCTTCCGCCACCAATACCGTCTGGTCGCGATCGGCTTGGGCACGAATGGTGCGCGCCTGCTCCTCGCCTTCGGCCCGCAGCTTACTGGCCACCTGCTGGCGCTGGGCGCGCATGCGTTCGTAGACCTGCTTGATCACTTCGCTGTCGGTGGGCAGGTCGATCTGCTTGAGGCGGATGTCGGTGATCTGCATGCCCAGGGTGTCGGCGCCCTCGTTGATCGCGGTCAGCTGGCGCGAAACGATCTCGTTGCGGTCGCCCGATACCAGCTGCTGCAGGGTGCGCGAGTTGATCTCGTTGCGCAGCGAATCGGTGATGATCGGCGCCAGTCGCTCGCCGGCCAGGCGGTCGTCGCCGCCGGTGGCGCGGTAGAACGCGCGCACGTCGGAGATGTAGCCGATAGCGAAAAAGTCGACGCTGACGTCCTTGCGCTCGAGGGTGAGGTAGCGCTCCGCCGGAGTCTCCAGAATCTGGAAACGGCGGTCGAACACGCGCGCGGTGTCCACCAGCGGCAGCTTGAAGTGCAGGCCGGGCTCAAGGTCGGCGCGCACCACCCGGCCCAGGTTCAGCACGAGCGCGGTCTGGCCTTCGCGGACCACGAATGCCGAGCCCATCAGGGCCAGCAGCAGGGCGATGGCCACCGCCACGATCAGGGGAGTCTTCATCGCGTGGCCTCCTCGCGGCCGGTGGGGCGCGGACTGCGCTCGTTGCTGCGCAGCGGGGCATTGGTTTCGACCTGGGGCATGACGACGTCCGGCGGCAGCAGCGCGGGCGCCTGCTGCGTCTGCGTAGTGCCGTCAGGATTCGGCATCGGCACGTAGACAAGCTGTCGACCATCGCCGCCAACCACCTTGCGGTTGCCGGCCAATACCGATTGCACGGTTTCCAGCCAGAGGCGCGTGCGGGTGACTCCGGGCGCGT
>DATHAV010000341.1:0-6102 GCA_035296505.1 Pseudoxanthomonas sp. | reverse complement strand
CGCGCAGCGCGTATTCGTATTCGGCTTCGCTGGGCAGCCGGTAGCCGTGCCCGGTCTGTTCCGACAGCCACGCCGCGTACGCCTCGGCGTCGCGCACGCTGACGTGCAGCACCGGCAGGCTGTCGGCGGCGCGCGCGCCGGCGTAGTCGGACTGCCAGTCCACGCCGCTGCGGCGCACGAAATTGCCGCTGCGCTCGTCGTAGACGATCGAATGCCCGCGCCGGGTCGCGCGCGGCCGGTAGGCGGTCGCCTGCACGAAGCGCCGGAACTCCCCCACCGTCACCGGCGTGCGCGATACGGCGAAACCGCGATCGAACCGGACGTAGTGCGCGGGCTTCTCGGCGTCGGCGGCGCCCAGTTCGTGCTCGGTGGCGCCCATGCGGAAGCCGCCGTGCGGCACCACCGCCATCGCCGGTCCGCGGCCGCCCTCGGCCAAGGAATCGCTGAACACCTCGCCCGGGCGGAACCGCCCGTAGTGGGTCGCCAGCTCGATGCGGTTGCGGAAATCCGCGGCCGCCGGGTCGCCGGGCGGCGCGATCCGCAACACTTCGGCCAGCAGCTCGCGCGCCGCGCGCTGGCCGCGCAGGCTGGTCAAGTCGCTCAGTCCGGTCTCGCGCAGCGCGGCGATGCGCGCGTCGCGAATCGCTTCTATCCGCTGGCGCGCGTCGGCAATCGTGCCGGGGGCTTCCCGCATTCCGTCGGCCCGCCGAAGCCAGCGATCGGCGGCGGCGAAGTCGGCGTCCTGGGCCGCGTCTTCCGCACGCCGGATCAAAGCGCTTTCGGTGGCGGCCACGCCCTGCATCGCTCGCGGCTGGGCGGGCACAAGCTGCAGCACCTGCAGGAAATTGGTCAGCGCCAGCTCCCCGCCCTGCCCCATCTCGCCGGTGCTCAGCGCAAGTTCGCCGGCGGCATTGAGGCGCCACAGCTGGTCGGCCAGGTCGACCTGATCCAGGTACTCGGCCACTTGCCGGCTGTCGGGCTGCAGAGTGCGCGCGACCGAGGCGATGCGCAGGCTTAGCTCCAACGCATCCAGATCGTCGTCCGCCTCGGCCAGCGCCTCGCGTCCCTGCTCGAGCAGCGCGGCCAGGGCTCGCTCCAGGCCGCGCGCTACCTGTCGATCGTCCGGTGCCGCCTTGCGCAGCGCCAGGTAAAGGGGAATGGCGTCTTCGGCCGATTCGAACAAACGCCCCTCGGACAGCGCATCGGCCGCGCGCGCCTTGGCCTCGGCCACGTTGTCGACGGACACCGCCGGTGGCTGCCAGTTGAGCGCGGGGGCGGCACTGTCGTCGCCGCTGATGGTGATGCTGGGCAGGCGCGGATCGGCCGGCTGCGAGGCGGATGCCTGCGCTTGAGGCTGCGGATCCGGCGCGCGCGCGCAGGCGCCGGACAGCGCCAACGCCATCACCAGCGTGTACCGGATCGAGTGCATCTTCCTCCACAATGGCGGCCCGACGGTGGGCCGACCGTAGGCCATTGTCCCCTGGCCCGGCAACCGTTGCATCGGATGGAGTTCGCGTGACCCTTTGGATAGACGACCCCGCCCTCCTGCGCGAGCACCTGCAGGACCCGCCCGCCTGGGTGGGCGTGGACACCGAGTTCGTCCGCGAGCGCACCTATTGGCCGCAGCTGGCGCTGGTGCAGCTGGCCTTGGGCGAACGCATCCTGCTGGTCGATCCGCTGGTGCCGGGCATGGCCGAAGCGCTGCGCCCGCTGCTGACCGACCAGGCGGTCCTCAAGGTCATGCACAGCGCCAGCGAGGACCTGGTGGCGCTTTCGCACGACGTCGGCGCGCTGCCCGCACCGCTGTTCGACACCCAGGTCGCGGCCGCGCTGTGCGGAATCGGCGGCGGCATGGGTTACCAGAAACTGGTGCAGGAGCTGACCGGCGTGGCCCTGGCCAAGGGAGAGACGCGCTCGGACTGGCTGCGGCGCCCGCTGAGTGCGGCCCAGCTCGAGTACGCGGCCGACGATGTCGTGCACCTCGGCGCGCTGCTGGGCCAGCTCGACCAGCGCCTGCACGCGCTCGGCCGCCGCCAATGGCTGGCCCAGGACTGCGCGAGAATGCTGGCCAGCGCCGACGAGGACCAGGGCGAGCGCTGGCCGCACCTGTCGATGCGCAGCAGCCAGTTCATCGAGCCGCCTGCGCAGCTGCGGTTGCTCAGGCTGCTGCGGTGGCGCGACGCGCAGGCGCGCAGCAGCGACAAGCCGCGCAGCTGGATCCTGGACAACGAGCTGGCCACGCAGCTGGCGCGCACGCCGCCGCCCGATCGCGCCGCCCTGCAGTCGCAGCTGGACGCCTATCCCAAGGCGCCGCGCAAGCTGGGCGACGCGATCTGGAACGCCCTGAACACGCCGCTGCAGGACGAAGCCGAGGCCCCGCTGGCGCGCAACGCGGCTATCGAGGACAAGAACACGCTCAAGCGGCTGCAGGAAGCCGTCTCTAGCGCCAGCGCCACGCTCGGGCTGCCCGACGGCCTGCTCGCCTCGCGACGTTACCTGGAACTGCTGAAGGACAGCGGCCAGTGGCCGTCCGCGCTGGGCGGCTGGCGTCGCGAGCTGCTCGAGCCCATCCTCGCGCCGCTGCTCGGTTCGGCCCCCTCAGGCTAGCGTCTGCGCAGGCCGGGCGCTAAACTCCACGCACGCCTGGGGCGGTAGCTCAGCTGGGAGAGCGCCACGTTCGCATCGTGGAGGTCAGGGGTTCGATCCCCCTCCGCTCCACCATTAGGTGGTCCAGGAAAGTCCAACAAAGGCCGAAATCCTTAATAAACATATGGGTTTCGGCCTTTTTTGTCTCTGATGCAGTCCCATAGGGTTATTGCAATCCTGCGGTAACTGGGCCGCCTATGCACGACCCACCCGCCCATGGTGAGCCCCTGTCGTGGCGTGGTGATGGTGGTGTCCCGCAACTAGGCGCCCACCCAGCAGGGTCGCTCTTGGCCTCATTGCAGCGACGACATGCGCACTCCATAAGTAGATGGACAATATACGGGTCTCCATTAGGTTTTTTGTTCCTATGATAGCCAGTGGCAAATCTAAATGCTTGTTCTAACGAATTTAGCGTATCAACAGGTAATCGCAAAGCTAAAAGACTGCTTTGCTTCTGCCCAAGATTTCCAACTATCAAATATTTTCATGAGTTGGATTATTGAGCGGTGGTAGACAATGTTTATATTCTTGCCAAGCTGGAAGACAAGGTGCTGGGGAATTTGGCTCAAGGGAGCGCACCTCTGACTCAGCTACAAGTAGCCTGTCATCTATCGCTTGATAAGCTTCCCAAGTATCTCGGCTTACATCATCAGGGTTAGAATAAGTTCGACCATCAATCATAAAGGTTGCTTGCATGTTTCCTTCAAGACTCTTCAGATAAAAAATTCTCACTGTACTCAAGTCTGAGAGATCGACCATAGTTATACTTTTTTCGTTTCTAATTGGTCTAGAGCAGCTGCTTCCTCCATGATACGCTTAATCATCTGCTTCTGCTCTTCCGTGACTTGTACAAGAGGCTTAAAGTGTTGTGTTCAAGGTCTGCGGCGTTCTCCACGGTGTGCGCACCACCTTTGTCCACCTGCTCAGCGCCCTCTTGTCGCGTGAGCGCGAGACCATCGAAGTCGCACATGTCACGCTAGTCGTCCTCAACTTCCTCCGGCCATCAGGCGCCGCTTGCACCTGAGCTTGCTCCCCCAGCTCAGCGAGTACTTGGCCGTGCACATACATGAACTGGCGCGCGATGCGAATGGGCAGCGCGACGCCTTGCCGTGATGAAACTGCGGCTCATCCAACAACGTCCCATAACGGGCCCGCAAGCTTTGGGCGACTTGTTCGGGCGCCATGTAGCGCGCCATGTGGTTATAACTATTCCGGTCCAGGTCAGACCGATGGGACAGGCCCGTGTCCAGTTCCCACGCCTCGCCGACGAATATGTCCAAAATCTTGTCGACCTCCTCAGCGCCCGCCTCAAGGCAGGCGCTCAACGTGCCGCGAGCCCCGCCGGATCGACCTCGTGCCACCAGCTATACGAGGTAGGCGCATCGGACCCGAACTGCCGATACAGCGGCTCGCGCGCATCCGACGGCACGATGCGCTCCGTCACCAACAGCGATCGCAACTGACCGAAGATGGTCTGGTCGAAAACCCACTCGTCGGGTGCCCGACGCGGACTAGGAAACATCCAGCGTAAACATTCAGTCGCGAACGGCAATGGCTCCGCCAGCCTGAGGACTTCTTGCGCTAGGTTCAACCGGGCTGCAACGTCGACCACGCTCCTAATCAAAAAAATACGTCACGATCCCCGCCTGCGTGAACGGCCCGGACGAAAACGCACCGCGCTGGTGCGGGAACAACTCGCCATTGCGGGCAAGCAACGGAGCCAGTGCCAAAACGACAGGTAGCGGCAGATGCTCTTCAAACTGGCGAAGACGCTGGACGAACGAGGCCACCGCTTCGGGCGTGGCCAGCGCGCGCAAGGCCGCATCTTGTTCGGCGGGAACTTGCGTCGGCAACGCGTCTAAGAATTGCTGAATCAGGCGATCGGATATCTGGCTGGTGGACACGCCGTAGGCGAAAAACTTTTGGAAGTACAAACTTGAGCACACACGCTGTTCGCACGCCCACTCGGTGTCCCACTCCGCTCCGTAACCCATCTGTCCTATCCGCGGGAACAAGGCATTGAGCAAACCCGACATCAGGCGCTGACGGCGTTCAGTGGTCAGCTCGGGAGTGCCTCTTCGATTAGATGCGTGATCTGCTGCTGGCGCTGCTCGCGCTCATGGTCGCGTGAGCTCAGCAGCAGCGAGGCATTATCGCGCAAGACCCGGTGCAGATTGGGATGAAACGACCGTAACGCCTCGATCAGCATGAACTCGGAAATATTCACTTCACCTTTAACCAGCGGCAAGGCAAACATCAGCGCATTGGCATACAGATGGGCCTGACGCGGTGTGGTCAGGCTGTCTTCCAAGTTCCCGAAACGCAGGACGAACGCGTCCACCTCCGGTTGCTTCAATTCGATACCTGCCTGCGTCAAAGCTTGATCAACTCCTTCGAAGACAAGCTTACGCAGTGCGATAGATTCAACCGATGGCAAATGCAAAGGTACCTGAATGATCTTCTCAAGAAAGGCGCGCCCAGCGGCATCGCCACCGGCGCCATAGCGCTCGCCCAAGGCGGCGGCGGCCACCGCGTCGTCGAAGGCGAGCAAGTACGTCGTGCGTGAAAATCCGGCCGACAGCTTGACCAGCTTGAATATCAGGTGAGTTTCGCCACGGTCCAGGCGATCGATATCGTCGATCAATACCACCACTCGCAAGTGGCCGTCCGCCAGAAAACCTTCCACCCGTGCTTTGAGCCCATCTAAGGTCGTCGTCGACAAAGCTTCGCCGAGGCCGGTGGCAGCTTCCCCACCGTTGACCACGGACAACAGACTTCCATACTTCTTTAACGCCTCGCCTATCTCCTCCTTTTTGAAGGCCAAGCGGGCACCGATAGCCGATGCCAAAGTGCCAAAGAAACCGCGCAGCAGCTGGTCTTCCGAGGTGAAATGCCAAGGATTAAAGCGCGTGACGACGACGTCTGGGCGCCATTTCAGGTGCTCTTCGATCATATGCAGCACTGAGGTCTTGCCATCACCCCACGGGCCGTAGAGGCCAAGGACCAGCCCGGCGGTATCGGTGCGGGAGGCAATGGTGTCGGCTATCCGATGTGCGAACAACGCCCGCGAAAATCTATCTTGGGTACTCGATTGAATCGGCAGGTCCGCGGAGTAGCTACCGGCGGATGCGTCTTCCGCGTCGAGTGTTATTTCCGATACTAGGGATGGTGCAGGGGCCGGCTCCATTGGGGGCGAGGGTTGAACCGGGAGAGTTGGACGGTTCCACCATGCTTTCAGCTTTGCCAACACACCCATTGTCTCGCCTCTAGCTAGGTTCACGTTTCGAAGTAGTCCGTAGGGTGTGGGCTAACTATTAGCCCCCTCCGGTTCTCATTGTTGCCGTCGCCGCCCTCGCAGGCCGACCGCGGCCGTCCAAAGCGGCGCTGGCGCCGGCACGGACGCCGGCATCGATGAAACCATCATCCCAAAACCAGCGCTAGCCCGCGTCTACCCAC
>DATHAV010000340.1:0-9584 GCA_035296505.1 Pseudoxanthomonas sp. | reverse complement strand
GCGCGCCCGGCGCTCGCCGAGCGCAAGCCCGAGGACCCGCGCGCATTGATCCTTGCGCCGACCCGCGAATTGGCGATCCAGATCCACAAGGACGCGGTCAAGTTCGGCGCCGACCTGGGCCTGCGCTTCGCCCTCGTGTACGGCGGCGTGGATTACGACAAGCAGCGCGAACTGCTGCAGCAGGGCGTGGACGTGATCATCGCCACTCCCGGACGCCTGATCGACTACGTGAAGCAGCACAAGGTGGTGTCGCTGCACGCCTGCGAGATCTGCGTGCTGGACGAAGCCGACCGCATGTTCGACCTCGGCTTCATCAAGGACATCCGCTTCCTGCTGCGGCGCATGCCCGAGCGCACCACGCGCCAGACGCTGCTGTTCAGCGCCACGCTCAGCCACCGCGTGCTGGAGCTCGCCTACGAGCACATGAACGAGCCCGAGAAGCTGGTGGTCGAGACCGAGTTCATCACCGCGGCCAAGGTCCGGCAGAAGGTCTACCTGCCGGCGAACGAGGAGAAGATTCCGCTGCTGATCGGCCTGCTGTCGCGCAGCGAAGGCGCCCGCACCATGGTCTTCGTCAACACCAAGGCCTGGGTGGAGCGCGTGGCGCGCGCGCTGGAAAAGGCTGGCTACCGGGTGGGCGTGCTGTCCGGCGACGTGCCCCAGAAGAAGCGCGAGAGCCTGCTCAAGCGTTTCCAGGCGGGCCAGCTGGAGATCCTGGTGGCGACGGACGTGGCCGCGCGCGGGCTGCACATCGACGGCGTCAGCCACGTCTACAACTACGACCTGCCGTTCGACGCCGAGGACTACGTGCATCGCATCGGGCGCACCGCGCGTTTGGGCGCCGAGGGCGACGCGATCAGCTTCGCCTGCGAGATCTACGCCCAGAGCCTGCCCGACATCGAGGCCTACATCGACCAGAAGCTGCCGGTCGAGCGGGTCACCGCCGAGCTGCTGACCGCGCTGCCCCGCGCTCCGCGCGCGATTCCCGAAGGCGGCGAAGCGGCGGAGGATGGCGAAGCGGAAAGTATCGGGGAGATCTTCCGCGAAGCGCGCGAACAGCGCGCGGCCGACGAGCAGCGTCGCGGCGGCAAGAGCGGGGGCGGCGGTCCGGGTCGCGGCAGCGGAGGAACGCGTTCGCGCACCGGCGCCGGCGAAGGCAAGCCGCCGCGCCCGCCGCGTGCGCCGGAAGCGGACATTACGCGCGATGTTCCCGCCGTGGCGGTCGTGGGAGCCGATCCGGCCCGCGGCGACGCGCCGGAAGCCGGTCGCCCGCCGCGCAAGCGCCGGCGTCGCCGCCACGGACGTCCGCTGGAGGGCGATGCCGGCACGCAGCCGCCAGCGGCGCCGGCGTCCAAGCCTGCGCCCGCGCCGGCCGAGTCGTCTTCGTTCCTGACCCGGCTGGGACGCAAGCTCAGGTCGATCGTTTCCGGCTCTTGAACTTCGGCTGGTAAATATTGCTCCTCTCCTGCCCCGGAGAGGACGCCAAGGACGATGAGACAAAGACTTTTCCGCTCGATGCGAAGTTGGAGACAAGTACCGGTCGCTCCCTCGTCCAGCCGCGCGCCCTTCTCCCGGACAAAGAAGGGAACCATGCATAATCCGGCCATGACCGTCCTGCGATTCGAAAACGTCAGCAAGCACTACCGTGGCGGCCACGAAGCGCTGGCCGACGTCAGCTTCGAGGTCGACCGGGGCGAGATGCTGTTCGTCACCGGCCATTCCGGCGCCGGCAAGAGCACGCTGCTCAAGCTCATCCATCTCAGCGAACGTCCCACCCGCGGCGCGGTCGTGTTCGGCGGGCGCAACCTGCTCAAGGTCCGCGGCGGGCGCGTGCCGCTGCATCGGCGCGAGATCGGCGTGGTGTACCAGGACCATCGCCTGCTGACCGAACGCAGCGTCGGCGAAAACGTGGCCCTGCCGCTGATCCTGCGCGGCGACCGGCGCGCCGACATCGGCAAGCGCGTGCGCGAAGTGCTGGCGCGGCTGGGCCTGGGGCATCGCGACAAAGCCCTGCCATCGCAGCTGTCGGCCGGCGAGCAGCAGCGCGTCGGCATCGCCCGGGCCATCGTCGGCGAACCGCGGCTGCTGGTCGCCGACGAACCCACCGGGAACCTGGATCCCACCCTGTCCGCCGAGATCATGTCGCTGTTCGCGTCCATGCCCGAGCGCGGCACCAGCGTGCTGGTCGTCAGCCACGACCTGCCCCTGATCAAGCGCATGCGCAAGCGCGTGCTGATCCTCGACCACGGCCGGCTGATGGACGACATCTCGCCCGCGGACCTGGCCGAATGAGCGAGGCGAAGGGCACCACGGCGGCGCAGCGGCGCTCGGGCGCCGGCATTTGGCTGGACCAGCATCTCTACAGTTTCGTGGCCAGCCTCGGCAGGTTGCTGCGGCGGCCGTGGGCCACGCTGCTGACCATCGGGGTGATGGCCGTCGCGCTGGCGCTGCCGCTGGGCCTGGGCCTGGCGCTGGACAACCTGCGGCAGTTCGCAGGGGGGGTCGAGCAGTCGCGCACGATCGACCTGTTCCTCGAGCCGGAGGTATCGCCGGAGCGCGCGCGCGCGCTAGCGGAGGAACTGCGCGGGCGCGCGGACGTGGCCGCCATCGAACTGCGCTCGCCCGAACAGGGCCTGGCCGAACTGCGCGAGCGCAGCGGCCTGGGCAAGGCGCTCGACGCACTGGACGAGAACCCGCTGCCCACGCTGCTGGCGATCACCCCGCGTGCGGACGATGCCGGCCTCATCGCCGCGCTGGAAAAGCTCCCCGAAACCGGCCTCCTGCAGCACGATGCGGCTTGGCGCCAGCGCCTGCAGGGCTGGCTCGGCTTCGGCGAGCGCCTGGCCTGGGTGCTGGCGGCGCTGTTCGGCCTCGGCGCGCTGCTGGTGGTCGGCAACACGGTAAGGCTGGACATCCAGTCGCGGCGCGAGGAGATCGGGGTGCTGCAGCTGCTGGGCGCCACCGACGGTTTCATACGCAGGCCCTTCATCTACCTCGGTGCGTGTTACGGATTGGCGGCAGGCGCCTTGGCGCTGGGCGTGGTGGTGGCGTGCGCGATCGCTCTGCAGCCGCCGCTGCGCGCGCTGGCGGACAGCTACGGCAGCGGGTTCGCGCTGGGCGGGCTGCATCCGCTGCGCGCGGTCCTGTTCGTGCTCGCAGCCGCTGCCATCGGCTGGCTGGGTGCGTGGCTGGTGACCGGCCACTTCCTGCGCCAGACCCGGCCCACCGAAACCTAGAGCCGCCCAGCGCCATCACGACAAACTGTGTCGCCCGTTCAGCACCCAATGGCTGCACCCGGGCGAGCGCCGGCTGCGTCATCTTTCGGTCGTGTATCGACATACACTTCCTCGATCTTTCCGGCCCCGCACGCATCCAGGTACGGCGTGCCCCTCCGACAACGCCAACAGGCCCAGCATGCAAGCACAGGAACTGCGCCATCTGATCAGCGAGACCCCGCGGGTCATGGTGGTGGACGGCTCGAAGATGGTGCGCAAGATGATCGCCGACGTGCTGGTGCGCGAGCTGCCCGGCGTGGAGGTGATCGGCTGCGCCAGCGTGGCGGAGGCGCGCAAGGCGCTGGAGAAAGGCGCGGTGCACCTGGTCACCACCTCGCTCGCGCTCGACGACGGCGACGGCCTAGAGATCGCGCGCAGCGTGCGCGAGTCCGCGGGGCAGGCGTACGTCCCGGTGATCGTGGTCTCGGGCGATGCGCAGCAGCACCTGGTCGAGCGCCGCTTCACCGAGTTCGTCACCGACTACTTCGACAAGGCGCTGGGCCACGAAGCGCTGGCCGCCTTCATCCGCGGCTACGTGCAGCCGCAGCCGATCGCCGGCGCCACCGTTCTGTACATCGAGGACAGCCGGGTGGTGGCCGAGACCACCAAGCGCATGCTCGAGCGCCACGACCTCACCGTCATCCACGTGCTCAAGGCCGAGGACGCGTTCGCGCTGCTTACGGCCGAGTCGCTCGGGCTCTCGACCCACCGCTTCGACCTGATCCTGACCGACGTGACCCTCAAGGGCGAACTCAGCGGCCGCGACGTGGTGCAGCGCGTGCGCATCGATTTCGGCTACGGCAAGCGCCGCATGCCGATCCTGGTGATGACCGGCGACAGCAATCGCGACAACCAGTCCGGCCTGCTGCAGGCCGGCGCCAACGATCTGGTGCTCAAGCCGATCGAGGAGCGCCTGTTGATCACCAAGGTGCTGTTCCAGCTGCGCCTGGCGCAGATGGGGGAATAGGGGGCCCGCCTGCGAGGCTTTGGCCGCCGTCACATCGTCTGACGCAGAAAGGCCAGTAACATGACCACGCCTAGGCAGACAAACGTGGCTTTAAAAGCCCTGCAATCCTTTACTTCCGCAAAGGCGGCCAATTTTCTGGGTTCAACGGCAGCGCTTCATTGATCCTTGGATAATTTCTTTGTGAAATTAGCGAGTCAGGAAGAAATCAATTTGAATTCAGACCAAGCAAGTCAAACAAAAATTGACACGATGAAGAAAAGAAATAGTAAGGGCACAGGGTTGGGAAGATGGGGTCGATTATGTAATCTATAAAATTCAGGGCAAAGAACAGGTTCCCGTGTTGTATGTAAATCCGGCGCTCATAGACGATAGGTACGATGGAAAATTCTTTTGGGCATTTGCTAACGATATACAGGAAATTATCGTAGATGAGAATAATAAAATGCTGGTTTCTTTAGGCGGCAATTCTCCAAGAGATGATAATCATACTATTCCTGGCAATCGAAAAGAATTGCCTTCCGTATTTTAAAGGACATACGACACAGCCTGAGTTTGATTTAGAAAACATAAATCCTCAACAAAACTAGTCTAAATGACTTGTTAAAAACTGTAAAAACTTCGGACGCCTCCGAAAACCCATGATTAAAATCATTAATGTGTGATTCGAGATATCAACAAAATCTCATTGTATAGCTCTGTACTTGACTTTTTAGGCCACCCCCATGCCCGATCAGGAACACATCAAGCTCGAACCTTCGTGGAAGGCCCAGGTAGGCGATTGGCTGCTGCGGCCCGAAATGCGCGAGCTGTCGGAATTCCTGCGCCAGCGCCGGCAGGCGGGCGCGCGGATCTTCCCGCCGGGTCCGCACATCTTCGCGGCGTTCGACGCCACGCCGTTCGACCAGGTCAAGGTGGTGATCCTAGGCCAGGACCCGTACCACGGCGCGGGCCAGGCCCACGGCCTGTGCTTCTCGGTGCTGCCTGGCGTGCCGGTGCCTCCGTCGCTGGACAACATCTTCAAGGAAATCCACGGCGATCTGGGGATCGGGCGTCCCGACCACGGCTACCTGATGCCGTGGGCCCGGCGCGGAGTGCTGCTGCTCAACGCGGTGATGACGGTCGAGGAGGGCCGCGCCGGCGCCCATCAGGGCAAGGGCTGGGAGGGCTTTACCAACCATGTCATCGAGACCCTCGCCACCCGGCGCGAACACCTGGTCTTCCTGCTGTGGGGCGCCTATGCGCAGGCCAAGGGCAAGATCATCGACGCCCGCCGCCATCGGGTGCTGCGGGCGCCGCATCCCTCGCCGCTGTCGGCGCACCGCGGCTTCCTGGGCTGCCGGCATTTTTCCGCCGCCAACCAATACCTGTCCGAGCACGGCCAGGCGCCGATCGACTGGAGCCTGCCGCCCAGGGCTGCGCTGGAGCCATAGGGAGGATTCTGCCGCAACGAAGAAGCGCCACCCATCGCGGGCGAAGCCCTTGGCAGGCTCAGCCGGCCCGGGTTGCGGCCGGTTCGCCGCCCTTGCCCGAGCCGGCGTCCAGTTCCGTCTCGAGCGCCTCCAGCATCGGCATCAGATCCTTCTGCATCGCGGCCATCAGGTTCTGCATCAGCAGCGGCGTCTTGTCCAGCACCGCCTTGCCCGGCGGACTCTCATAAAACTCGGAGATCGCCTTGGCCTCTTCGCTGGTGAAGGTCTTTCGGTACACGTCGATGTACAGCGGACGCATCTTCTCCCAGCTCAGCATTTGGCCCATGATCTGGCTGCTGCGCGCCCGGATGCGCTCGGCATCGGCGCGTTGCTGCGGGCCCAGCTTGGTGTCGTCGCCCACCAGCCGCTCGAACTGCTGCTGCTGCATGGCTTCCACCTGCGGTCCGATCGCGTCGAGCATGCTCTGCGCGCGCGATGCCTTGAGCAGGCGCTCGATGTCCTCATCTGACGGCGGCGCGGCCTGCGCTCCGCTGGCCAGCAGCAGGCAGGCCATCAACGTCAGCCAAACCCCCGGGAGAAAACGCGGCATACGGAGATCCTGGATTTGAACGAGACCGGAGTGTGCCGCTGAACCCGTAAGCCATTGGTTAAGCGGCGCGGCGGTGCGCGCATGCCGATAGCCCTCAACGTGCCTACAATTGGCCATGGGAAGCGATGCACTCGAAGTCACGCCGACACTGGCGATTCCGGAGGCCGAACTCGTCGAGCGCTTCGTGCGCGCCAGCGGCGCCGGCGGCCAGAACGTCAACAAGGTGTCCACTGCGGTGGAGCTGCGCTTCGACCTGGCGGGGTCTCCTTCGCTGCCTGACGAAGTCCGGGCGCGGCTGCTGGCCAAGCGCGACCGGCGCATCACCGAGGCCGGCGTGATGATCATCGACGCCCAGCGCTTCCGCACCCAGGACCGCAACCGCCAGGATGCCCGCGAGCGTCTGGCCGCCTTCATCGCCAGCGGGCTGACGGCGCCCAAGAAAAGGCTAGCCACGCGGCCGACCCGCGCTTCCAAGCTGCGTCGGCTGGACGCCAAGCGCGAGCGCGGCACGATTAAGCGCGGGCGTTCGGACAAAGCGGGATGGGACTGATGGACGGACCTTCGCGCGCGCCCTCCGACAGCGACATCATTCCCGCGACCCCGCCCCGGATGCCTCGGGTGAAGCCCAACCGGTTCACCCGCTGGCTCGGCCGCAGCGTGCTGCGGCTGGGCGGCTGGCGCATCGTCGGGCCGATCCCCGACCTGCCCAAAGCGGTCCTGGTGGTGGCGCCGCATTCTTCCAATTGGGACGGGGTCTGGGGCATGGCCGCCAAGATGGCGCTGGGCCTGGAGGTGCGCGTGCTGGGCAAGACCCAGCTGTTCTGGTGGCCGCTGGGCCCGTTGCTGCGCCGGCTCGGCGCGATTCCGGTCGACCGCAGCTCCCCGCGCGGCACCGTCGAACAGGCGGTGGCGATCATCCGCGACTTCGACCGCATCTGGTTCACGCTCACGCCCGAAGGCACCCGCAAGCCGGTGGAAAAGTGGAAGACCGGCTTCTGGAAGATCGCCGACGAGGCGGGGGTGCCGCTCATCACCGCGTACTTCCATTACCCCGGGAAGATCATCGGCATCAACCACGTGTTCCACACCAGCGGCGACATGGGGCGCGACGTGGAGCAGGTCCGCGAGTGGTACCGGCCGTGGATGGGCAAGAACCGCGGGGCGTTCTGATGTTTGATTAGGGGCGGCCGGTTTCCGCTCGACCGCCCCGCCACGCGGGCAAGGACACTGTCAGCGCTCCGAATGCCCGCCTTGGCCGTAGCCGCGGGCGGGGAACAGGTCCGGCTGGATCAGCTCGATGAACGCCCGTGCCTGCGGCGACAGGTACTTGCCCTTGCGCACCACCACGCCGTAGCTGCGGGTGGGGAACCATTGCTTGAGCGAGCGCGCCGCCAGCCGGTCCCGATCGGCGTCGGTGAGGCAGACCGAGGTGATGATGGAGATGCCCATGCCCATCGCCACGTACTGCTTGATCACCTCCCAGCCGCCGACCTCCAGCGCCACGGTGAACGGCACGCGGTTCTGCTGGAAGACCCGGTCGACCAGGCGGTAGGTCACGACCCGGCGCGGCGGCAGGATCAGCCCGTGTGGCGACAGGTCCTCCAGCTTCAGGCTGCGCCGGGCCATCAGCGGGTGGCCCGGCGGGGCGATCAGCAGCGGTTCGAAGCGGTACACCGGCGCGTACGACAGGTCCGCGGGCACGTCCAGCATCGAGCCCACCGCGAGGTCCACGGTGTCGGAGCGCAGCAGGTCGGTGCCGTCGGCGCTGACCGCGTTGTGCAGGGTCAGGCGCACGTCCGGATGCTGGGCCCGGAACAGTTCGACGATGCGCGGCAGCAGATAGAGGATGGTCGAAGAGTTGGCGGCGATGTTCAGCTCGCCGGCATCCAGTCCGCGCACTTTGTCGCGGAAGCTGCCCGCCAGCCCGTCCACGCTTTCCACCAGCGGCTGCGCCAGCTCGTACAGCACCTGGCCCTCGCGGGTCGGGGTCAAGCGCCGGCCGCTGCGCTCGAACAGACCGACGCCCAGCTCCCGCTCCAGTGCCTGGAGTTGGAGGGTGATGGCGGGCTGGCTGACGAAAAGCGCTTCGGACGCCCGTGACACCGACCCCAGGCGGACTGTCTGACAGAACGCCCGCAGCGGCTTGAGCCGGTCGGATTTGTAAGGAAATCGGGGGGTTGGAACACTCCGGATCGGCACTGCGGTGCGCCATATAAGCTAAGCTTATTTATTGCATTGATAAAACTCAGTTGTCAAATATTAGGGTGGGGAGCAGGGTGACGGCCCAGCCCACGCCGCCAAGCAAGGAGCCCTCGATGTCCGCCGTCCTCGCCCAGCACGTCAGCGCCCCGCCCGCCACTGTCGAAATCGATGGCCAGGTGCCCGGCCAGGATTCGCTGCTGCCGCCCGCGGCGCTGGAGCTGCTGGCCGATCTGCACCGCCTGGTCGAGCCGCGCCGCCAGGCCCTGTTGGCCGCGCGCGTGGACCGTCAAGCCTACTTCGACGACGGCGGCCTGCCGGATTTCCGCCAGGACACGCGCGCCATCCGCGAAGGCGATTGGACGGTGGCGCCGATCCCGGCGGCCCTGCAGGACCGGCGCGTGGAGATTACCGGGCCGGTCGACCCGAAGATGGTGATCAACGCGCTGAACTCCGGGGCCAAGGTGTTCATGGCCGACTTCGAGGACTCGACCGCGCCGACCTGGGCCAACTTGATGGTCGGCCAGCGCTCGCTGATCGCTGCCGTGGCCGGCACCCTCGAATTCAACGCGTCGGCCGCCGACGGCAAACCGGGCAAGCACTATGCGCTCAAGCCGTTCGCCGAACGGGCCGTGCTGGTGGTGCGCCCGCGCGGCTGGCACCTGGACGAGAAGCACGTCCGCATCGACGGGGCGCCGATGTCGGGCGGATCGTTCGACCTGGCGCTGTTCGCTTACCACAATGCGCGCGCGCTGGCCGGGCTGGACCGCGGCCCCTACTTCTACCTGCCCAAGCTGCAGTCGATGGAAGAGGCGACGCTGTGGGAGACCGCGCTGTCGCAGATCGAAACCGCGCTGGGCCTGCCGCAGGGCCAGATGAAGGTCACGGTGCTGATCGAGACCCTGCCGGCGGTGTTCGAGATGCACGAGATCCTGCACGCGCTGCGCAGCCGCATCGTCGGCCTCAACTGCGGGCGCTGGGACTACATCTTTTCCTACCTCAAGACCTTCCGCCGCCACCGCGACAAGGTGTTGCCCGAGCGCGGCCAGGTCACCATGACCCAGCCGTTCCTGAAGGCCTATTCGGAGCTGCTGATCCAGACCTGCCACCGCCGCGGCGCGCAC
>DATHAV010000339.1:0-5091 GCA_035296505.1 Pseudoxanthomonas sp. | reverse complement strand
GGCTCTCGAACGGCTCGATGTGGATGTCGGAGGCGCGAAGCTCCACCGCGCGCTGGATCACCAGGTTGACCAGGCGGATCACCGGCGCTTCGGAGGCCTGGTCGCGCAGGTGCTCGACGTCGTCGACGTCGCCGCCGCCGCTCTCGCTGTCGGCGTTCTCGACGATCGTGCCCATCGCGCTGCGGCCCTGGCCGTACCAGCGCTCGATCAGATCGTCGATTTCCGACCGCAGGCCCACCCACGGGCGCACCTGCGCGCCGGTCGCCAGCTGCACCGCGTCGATCGCGTAGCCGTCGAAGGGGTCGGCCATCCACAGGTCCAGGTAGCCCTCGTTCTGGCCCAGCGCGCACACGTGGAACTGCTTGAGAAAGCGCGGCGACAGCACCGGCGCATCGGGAGCCGCCTCCGGCGGCAGCTCGGGCAGTTCGTTTAGGTTGAGCAGGCTCAGGCCGAGCACGTCGGCGCAGGCTTCGGCATGGTCGCGTTCGGACACCAGTCCCAGGCGGGCGAGCAGATCCAGCAGGTTGCCGCCGGTTTCCTCCTGCAGGCGGCGCGCGCGCGCCAGGTCGACGTCCTTCAGCCGCGACCTCGCCACTAGCCGGGCCACGATGCGTTCCTGGGCACTCGCCGCTTCGGGCGGCGCCGGTATCGAGTCGATGGATACGGCTGCGTTCAAGAGTTGCTCCGGCAGTGGCCGGGCGCCACTTTATCAGCGAAATCGCCCGCGGAACCGTGACCGCCGCTGTCGCGGCAGCCAGCTGCGGTCAGGACACCCAGATTCTCGCGTTGCGGAAAAACCGCATCCACGGAGAATCCTCGGGCCATGCGGGCGGATGCCAGCTCAGGTTGATGCTGCGCAGGGTGCGCTCGGGATGCGGCATCAGAATGGTGGCGCGTCCGTCGTCGCTGGTGAGGCCGGCGATGGCGTCGGGCGAACCGTTGGGATCGGCGGGGTAGCGCGCGGCGGGCTTGCCCTCATAGTCGAGGCAGCGCAGGGCCACGCGCGCGGTGGCCTGGTCCACGGCATCGGCGAATTGGGCCTGGCCTTCGCCGTGCGACACCACCACCGGAATCCGCGAGCCGCCCATGCCGCGCAGCAGGATCGACGGCGATTCCACCACTTCGACCAGCGCCAAGCGCGCTTCGAACCGCTCGCTTCTGTTGCCCAGGAAGCGCGGCCAGTGCGCGGCGCCCGGCACGAGGTCCTTGAGCTGGCTCAGCATCTGGCAGCCGTTGCACACGCCGAGCGAGAACGTGTCGCCGCGCTCGAAGAACCGGGCGAACGCATCGCGCAGCGCCGGGCGCTCCAGGATCGAGGTGGCCCAGCCGCGGCCGGCGCCGAGGACGTCGCCGTAGCTGAAGCCGCCGCAGACGGCGAGGCCCTTGAACCCCTCAAGCCCCACGCGCCCGGCGATCAGGTCGCTCATGTGCACGTCGTGCGCCTCGAACCCGGCGCGATGGAACGCGGCCGCCATCTCGATCTGCCCATTGACGCCCTGCTCGCGCAGGATCGCCACCCGGGGCCGGGCGCCGGTGGCGACGAACGGGGCGGCGACGTCCTCGGCCGGATCGAACGTGAGCCGCGGCTGCGGCCCGCGGCTCTGGAAATCGCGCGCGCTGGCGAACTCCTCGTCGGCGCACTCGGGGTCGTCGCGCAGCGCCTGCATCGCGTGGGTCACCGACCACCACGCGTCGAACAGTTCTTCCCAGCGCCACTGCGCCAGCACGCGTGCATCGTGCTGCACCCGGATCACCGGCGAACCTGTGGGCCGGGCGATGCGCTGCGCGCACTCGGTCAGCGCATGGCGCTCGACCAGGTCGGCGAAGGCGGCGCGGTCCTCGCACGCGACCTGCACCACCGCGCCCAGTTCTTCGCAAAAGAGGGTACGGAACGGATCGTCGCCCCAGCCGTCGAGCTGGATCTCCAGGCCGCGGTGCGAGGCGAAGGCCATTTCGCACAGAGCGGCGAACGCGCCGCCGTCGCTGCGGTCGTGGTAGGCCAGCAGCAGCCCGGCCTCGCGCGCCTCGCGGATCAGTTCGAAGAAGCCGCGCAGGCGCTGGGGGTCGTCCAGGTCCGGCGGATCGCCGCCGAACGCGGGCAGCGCATCGCCGCCGGCGTGCGGGTGGCACTGCGCCAGCACCGAACCGCCCAGGCGCTGCCTTCCGGCGCCGAGCCCGATCAGCCACAGCTCGGTGTCCTCGTCGCCGGCCAGCAGCGGCGTCAGTTGCCGACGCGCGTCGGCCACCGCGGCGAACGCGGTGACCACCAGCGACACCGGCGACACCGACTGGCGCGGCTGCCCGTCGGCCTGCCACTGCGCCTGCATCGACAGCGAATCCTTGCCCACCGGAATGCTCAGGCCGATCTCCGGGCACAGCTGCAGCCCCACCGCCCTGACCGCGTCGAACAGCAGCGCGCCCTCGCCTTCGTGGTTGGCGGCGGCCATCCAGTTGGCGGACAGCTTGATCCGCTGCATCGCCTCGACCGGCGCCGCGCACAGATTGGTGATGGCCTCGCCCACCGCCATGCGCGCCGATGCGGCGGCATCCAGCAGCGACAGCGGCGTGCGTTCGCCGATGGCCATCGCCTCGCCCGTGTAGCCGTCGAAGCCGGCCAGGGTGATGGCGCAATCGGCCAGCGGCAGCTGCCACGGCCCGATCATCTGGTCGCGCGCGGTCAGCCCGCCGACGCTGCGGTCGCCGATGGTGACCAGGAACTGCTTGGCCGCCACGCTCGGGTGCGCGAGCACGCGCAGGCCGGCCTGGTGCAGGTCCAGCGCCGTGGTATCGAGCGCAGGCCACGGCGGCGGCGACGGGCGCCGCGCGTCGCGATGCATCTTCGGCGGCTTGCCGAAGAGCACGTCCATGGGCAGGTCGATGGCGAGATCCGCTTTTCCTTCTCCCGAGGGAAGGCGCGCGGAGGGCGGATGAAGGCGTGAACCACCGGCTTGCCGCTCGCTCTCGGTGGACCCGGCTTCCGGTTCGCTCGTGCTGCGCCGTGCGCCCTCTTCTCCCCCGGGGAAAAGGGAAGCGGCGCCGTAGCCGACCACCAGCCGCTGCTCGGCCGTCGCCACCCCGACCGCGGCGAACGGGCAGCGCTCGCGCGCGCAGAGTTCGGCGAACTCCCGCAGGCGCGAAGGCTGAACGCCGAGCACGTAGCGCTCCTGCGATTCGTTGCACCACAGCTGCATCGGCGACAGCGACGGATCGTCGCTGGGCACCTTGTCCAAGTCGATCACCCCGCCCACGCCGGAATCGTGCAGCAGTTCGGGGATGGCATTGGAGAGCCCGCCGGCGCCGACGTCGTGGAACCAGCGGATCGGATTGTCCGCGCCCATCGCCACGCAGCGGTCGATCACCTCCTGGCACCGGCGCTCCATCTCCGGGTTGTCGCGCTGCACGCTGGCGAAGTCCAGCGCTTCGGCGCTTTCGCCGGAGGCCACCGAACTGGCCGCGCCGCCGCCGAGCCCGATCAGCATCGCCGGACCGCCGAGCACGATCACCGCGTCGCCCGGCCGCAGCTTCTGCTTTTCCACCTGCACGCGGTCGATCGCGCCGAGGCCGCCGGCGAGCATGATCGGCTTGTCGTAGGCGCGGGTCAGCGCGTCGGACTGCGGCAGTTCGAAGCTGCGGAAGTAACCGGTCAGGTTGGGCCGGCCGAACTCGTTGTTGAACGCCGCCGCGCCCAGCGGCCCGTCGAGCATGATCTCCAGCGCCGGCGCCATGCGCGGGTTGAGGCGGCGCGGCGTCTCCCATGGCTGCGGCAGCGTCGGAATGCGCAGGTGCGACACGCTGAAGCCGCTCAGGCCGGCCTTGGGCTTGCCGCCGCGCCCGGTGGCGCCTTCGTCGCGGATCTCGCCGCCGGCGCCGGTGCTGGCGCCGGGGAACGGCGCGATCGCGGTGGGATGGTTGTGGGTTTCGACCTTGATGCAGAACGCCGACTCGGCGACCGGCTCGCTGCGGTACACGCCTGCGCGGTCGGGGCGGAAGCGGCCGGCCGGATAGCCTTCGACCACCGCCGCGTTGTCGCTGTACGCCGTCAGCGTGTGCTCCGGCGTCCGCGCATGGGTGTGCCGGATCATCCCGAACAGCGTCTGCGGCCGGCCGGCGGAGGGGCCGCTCCTGGACACCATCTGCTTGCCGTCGATGGTCCAGGAGGCGTTGAAGATCTTGTGCCGGCAGTGCTCGGAGTTGGCCTGCGCGAACATCATCAGTTCGACGTCGGAAGGGTCGCGCCCGAGCTCGCCGTAGCGCCGGCGCAGGTAGTCGATCTCGTCCTGGGCCAGGGCCAGGCCCAGCTGCGCGTTGGCCGTTTCCAGCCGGTCCAGCGCGATGCGCCGCAGCGGCCCAGGCCCCGGCGTAGCGAACAGGGCCGAAGCGTCGGCGACCGAGCGCAGCAGCGACTGGGTCATGGGATCGTGGAGCCGCAGGCCGAGCGCATCCGAGTCGCGCCAGCCGTGCAGATCGATGCGCATGCCGCGCTCTACCCGCCCGACGCGCAGGCCTGCGCCGCGCAGCAGTTCGGTGGCCTTGCTGGCCCACGGCGAGAGCGTGCCCAGGCGCGGCACCACGAAGCGCGACTGCGCATCGGCCCGCGGGGGGGAAACGGTTCGGGAGCCCTGGAGTATCCGCTCCAGCGCCGCGAGGTCCGGGCTGGCGCCGGGTTCGGGTTGGACGAAGTACAGGTGCCAGGCGTCGGCGATGCGTACGCCGGGATCGATGGACTGGAGGCCGGATTGGAGCCGTGCGCGGCGGAACTGCGACAGGGCCGGCTGGCCCTCGAGGACGATCATGTCCGGCAAACCGTGAGGGACGGGCCATGTAGTGTAGCGAAGCCGGCAAACGGCCGGCTTCGGTGCAGCGGGCGGTGGGCCCGCTTACGGCGTGCCCGCAGGCTGCTCCGACCCCTTGGCCGCCAGCCTGTCCAGCGCCTCGCGCATCTGCGCCGGCGGCAGGTAGCCGCCCAGCTGGGTGCCGTCGGGCGCGTACACCGCCGGCGTGCCGGATACGCCCAGGCGCTGGCCGACGTTGAACTGCATGTCCACCGGCGTCTGCCTGCAGGCGCGCGCGGGCACGGGGACGCCGCTCTTG
>DATHAV010000338.1:0-7575 GCA_035296505.1 Pseudoxanthomonas sp. | reverse complement strand
AGCAGCTCGGGAAAATCAACAACGAGTCTTGCCGCCACCTCCAGCAGGAACCCGATGTTCTTCTCGATCGCCAGGCGGCTGATGGTGACGATGACCGGGCGCTCGGGCGCGATGCCGTGGGCGTTGCGGAAACGCGCGCCGTCGCCGCCGGCGAATTCGTCCAGGTCGATGCCGGTGGCGATGACCGTGGACGGCGTGCGTATGCCGTAGCGGTCCAGCACCCGGACCATCTGCTGGCTGGGCACGATCAGGTGGTCGACGCCGTGGCACAGGTGGCGCGAGATGCGGCGCGCCAGCGCGCGCAGCCAAGCCGCCGGCAGCCACGGCAGATAATGGCCCACGTACTCCTCGAAGTAGGTGTGGTAGGTCTCCACCGTCGGCAGCCGCGCCATGCGCGCCAGCCGAACGCCGAGGGCGTGGGCACGGAACGGCGTATGGATGTGGATCACGTCCCACGGGCGCGCCGCCAGCGCGGGCAGAAGTTTGCCGATTTGACTGCCGCGGATCAGCCGGTCCTCGGGGTCGAAGAAGATCGTGCGCGCCGGCAGGCGGATGATCTCGCACCCCGCGTCGGCGTCAGCATGGGGCGTGTCTACGTGGTATTCGGGAGCGAACAGCGTGACCGAGTGGCCGCGCTTGGCCAGCGTCCGCGCGAAGGTCCGGATCGAGGTGGACACGCCATTGACCCGCGGGAAATACACGTCGGACAGCATCAGGATATTCATACCGGCGAGGCTAGGCGGCCGCGATTACGGTTTCGTGGCGGCGCGCGCCGGGATCATGATCGAACCGCATCCGGCCTGGCGAAAAGTGCATATTCCTGGCCGATGACCGACCTGGTCGCGAAGCCAGGAGAGGCTGTGGTGCCGCGGCGAGTAACCGCTTCCATTCGCTTGACACTCCCCTAGGGCAGGTATACGTTGCGACTGCACGCATCCAACTGTCACGACCTTAAGGAGAAGGCGTATGAGATGGAAATATGTGTTGGTCGCAGTCCTAGTAGCAGTCAGCGCCGTAGCGCTTGCCCAGAGCATAATCACAACACCACAACCTCCTCCTCCAACACTTCCGCCTGTGATCGTGACAGCCCCCAGTTTCAGCGGGACTGTCGTTTGTAGAGGTGCAGGCTGTGCAGCAATGCTGGAGGGAATGCGTCAGGAGACGTTCAACCCGGACATGTACACGCACCAGCCACTTCCGGAAAATGACTTCATCGACGACGGGCAGTTCTGCGAAACCTAAAGGCCCAAAGGCCTGCTGGTTGCAACGCTTCCAACCCACCTGCATCGCCGGGCATAATAGTTCCTGGTAAACCGAATTGGCAGCCGAACGGATGCGGCACCGGCGGCATGGCGAATTGGTTCGTGAACTTGGTACTTACAGTCACGTCTAACCAAGCATATTCTGGCAATCTCAACGAGCCATATCCAGGCGTTAGTTTTCAAGGCAGTTGTAATTCTCACGACCAGTGCTGGGCTCAGGGCGGGGGACGGGGCACATGTGATCTCCAGTTCAGGGACAGCATGAATGGAGCATGCGATCAGTTGGGATACTCCAGTGCATCGGCTACTTGTATGGGATTTGCCAGTACCTACCACGGAGCGGTATCCACCACCAATGCATCCAACAGTGCATACGCAAACTCTGTCCAGGCTCGCGCTTGCGCCATCTGGGCGAGCGATATGCGGGAGAACAGCTGTGAGAACTAATCTTCTACATTCATTGCTCATTATACTACTGGCGCTCTCGACAGGATGTGCGAAGAGTTCGCCGCTGGAGAATTTTGTCGATCAAGATTCAACCCCGTCAATGGCCGCAGCAAAAAGCAACACGATGCCTCAGGCGGGAAGTTTGGCTGCCGATTCCAACTGGATTGCACTTGAACCCAAGATGCAGCTTCCAAGCCTTGCTTCGGTGGAGCGCTCGACTTCTTGGGACGAACGAATTGCCAAGCTTCCGAAGGCGGAGCAGGACTTCCTGATCAGCAAGAATTCCCAGTACTTAGATGTCTTGAGATTCTCGACTCCCGAGGATCAACTAAGACTTGTTGACCAAGGGTTTCCCATGCCTGAAGAGTGGGCTAAGGCGCGTTCCTTGCCGGAAGTGGAGCTGGAGCGGCTTGCCAGACAAGGAAACTTCAAGGCCCAGATGTTCTATATCGATCGGGTTATCGATCAGGTGGCTCCGGTGCTAAAAGAGCGGGGATTCGGCGACACTCCAGAAGACCGGGCCCTCTAAAATAAGTTCAATGAGGCATCGGCCATGTCCTCAGTTTTGCTACGGCAGACCCGTAGCCCCTTTGCGGCTTACCAAAACGGACTGATCCTCTCTGTGGGAACACTCGGACACTCGCCCGCCATTGCCGCCGGTTCTTTCCAGGTCGCCAAGGAACTAGGCGATACCAGAGCTGATTTTCTTAGTCAGACTTTTTACAATACGCATGCGGCGTTAGATCCGCAGGCGGTGATGACAAGTTATTCATCGATCAAATCGGTTCTGGAACGATAGCAATCGTAGTCCATGAAAATAGGGGTTAGAGTGAACTTTCCTCTGACCTAGAGCGTGTTATGAAATCGCCGTGGCGAACGTTCCGTGGCGCGCGGTGAGCTCGATCAGCCGCGCCACCCTGGCGCTGTCGACGCCGCGATCGGGCAGCCAGCGCCCGATGTGCCCCACCGCCATGGCTGCCGAACGCGCTTCGTTGTCCCTGCGGCCCGCACGGTAAACCGCGTCGTGGTACAGCACCGCCAGCCACGCTTCCACCGGTTTCGCCCATCCAGGGCCGGCCTCGACCCGGCCGTAATGCCGCAGCACTTCGGCGACGTGGCCGATATCGTGGTATCGGCGCGGCGGCGTGGCGTAGGCGTGCTGGAGCGCCGCCTGCTGGGGTCGGGGCAGCGTCAGAGGACCGTCGAACATCGGGAAGCTTCCGCTGGGCACGGGTCGGCGCAAGTGTATCGGGCGCCGCGCTTCGGGAGGATGTATCGCGGCCAAAGCCGCGGCGGGGCGGGTCGCCACCCCCGCCCAGGTGGCGTATGCTGTCGGCGCAGCACGTGTCCATGCGCGCTTCGACGCCGCTCCCAGTCGCCGTTTCGCACCCTTCCCGCGCCCAGTCCCGCTCCGGGGACCAGGCATTTTCGGAGTGCCCATGCCGGGCTCCGGCCACCTCGCACACAAGCGCCGTGGGCGCAGCATCGGCTGCTGCGTCCGCCGGCCGTCGCATCGATCGCCCGTCCGCGGCAGTGCGGCGCGTCCGCGTGCGGCTTCGAACCTCATGTGCGCCGAAGCCAGTGCAACGGCCAGGCGCCCATGAGCGACGCGGGCGTCCAATGGCGTGACACTCCCGAACAAGCGGTGGATCCGTCGGTGTCGTGCGAGCGCTGCGACGCGGTCTGCTGCCGCCTGACCGTGGTGCTGATGCCCGAGGATGCGGTGCCGGGCCATTTGACCGAACGCAACGCGCACGGGGTGCCGATCATGGCGCGCGACGAGGAAGGCTGGTGCGTGGCGATCGACGCGCGGCGCATGTGCTGTTCCATCTACGACAGCCGCCCCCGCATCTGCCGCAGCTTCGCGCGAGGCGGCGCCTACTGCCGCGACGTGCGCGAAAGCCACCGCGACGCGCTGCGGCGCGGCATTCCACTGACGATGTATTGACCACCCACAGGCAGGACGATGACGACTTCGAAGAGCAAGGCCAAAGACAAGGCGCAGCTGCGCAAGAGCGCAGCCGGCGGCGGCGATCCCAAGAACGCACGGCGCCTGACCAGCGAGCGGATTTCCGCGGACCTCGCCGATTTCCGGCAGGCCGGAGGCGAAGTGGAAGTGCTGGGCACTACCCGCGTACTGACCAAATTCGACGGCAACGTGCCCGGCTGACCGCCCGGCGTTTCCACACTGCAGCCCCGGCGATCGCACGGTCCGGCTGCGCTAGGCTCGCAGGCAGTCCCCAACGCCGCCTGATGACCGGCGGCCTCGATCAGCGCCAGGTCTCGCGTGTCGCCTTCTTCCCATCTTCAGACGTCAGGCGCTTCACCGGCGGCCGGACCGACGAGCCCGCCGCTGCGTAACCTGGTCATCGTGCTCGGCGACCAGCTGGACCACGACGCCTCCGCCTTCGATGGCTTCGATTCGGCCCGCGATGCCGTGTGGATGGCGGAAGTGGCGGAGGAGTCGGAGTACGCGTGGTCGTCCAAGCAGCGCATCGCGGTCTTCCTTAGCGCCATGCGCCATTTCGCCTGGGAGCTGCGCGAACGCCGCGTGCCCTTGCATTACGTCACGCTGGAGGCCGCCGACAACCGCGGCAGCCTCGGCGCCGAACTGGACGCTGCGATCCGGCGGCTGCGGCCCCAAGACCTGGTGATGACCGCGCCGGGCGACTGGCGCGTGCTGCAGGCGTTGCGCGAGGTGGCGAAGGCGCATCGCCTCGCGCTGGAGCTGCGGGACGATCGCCACTTCTTCAGCACCGTGCGCGAATTCGCCGCCCATGCCAGAACCCACAAGCCGCTGCGCATGGAGTACTGGTACCGGCAGCTGCGCACGCGCACCGGAATCCTGATGGAGGGGGGCGAGCCGACCGGCGGGCGCTGGAATTTCGATGTCGACAACCGCCAGCCGTTCGGCGCGGGCGGTCCACGGTCGTTGCCGCCGCGCCTGCGGGCCGCTCCGGATGCGCTGACGGCCGAGGTCGTCGCGATGGTGGAAGAGCGCTTCCCCCAGCACCCCGGCAGCCTGGAGTCGTTCGACTGGCCGGTGACCCGCGCGCAGGCGCTGCGGGCGCTGGAGGACTTCATCCTCCACTGCCTGCCGCACTTCGGCCGCCACCAGGACGCCATGTGGTCCGGCGAACCCTGGCTGTACCACTCGCTGTTGTCTTCGGCGCTGAACCTCAAGCTGATCAACCCGCGCGAGGCGGTGCATGCGGCCGAGCTCGCCTACCACGAAGGCCGTGCGCCGCTGGCGTCGGTGGAGGGCTTCGTCCGCCAGATCCTGGGCTGGCGCGAGTACGTGCGCGGCGTCTACTGGACGCAGATGCCCGACTACGCGTCGCGCAACGCGCTCGACGCGCAGGTGCCGCTGCCGGGCTTCTTCTGGACCGGCGACACCGACATGGCGTGCCTGCGCGACGCATTGCGGCAGACGCTGCGGCACGGCTACGCGCACCACATCCAGCGCCTGATGGTGACCGGCCTGTACGCGATGCAGCTGGGCGTGCGCCCGCACGAGATCCACCTGTGGTACCTCGGCGTCTACGTCGACGCGGTCGAATGGGTGGAGATGCCGAACACCCTCGGCATGAGCCAGTACGCGGACGGCGGCCTGATGGGCAGCAAACCGTACGCGGCCAGCGGCCGCTACATCCAGCGCATGAGCAACTACTGCAAGGGCTGCCGCTACGATCCGGCGCGGTCGGTCGGCGAAGAGGCCTGCCCATTCACCACGCTGTACTGAGACTTCCTGATGCGCCACCGCGCGCGCCTGTCCGGCAACCGGCGCATGGCGCTGGCGCTCAAGCACCTGGACAAACTGGACGAGGATGCGCGCGAAGCCATCCAAGAGCAGGCCCGACTGCATCGCGAGCGGGTTGCCGCACGCTGAAGCAGCGGCGCCGGCGACGGCCCGATTCGACCGATGGCCCTCGACGCACCACCCGGCGCTGTGGAATGCGCACACGTGGAACGAGTCGGAGTGGTAAGCGCCGACCATGCATAGCCGCGCCCGCTGCGTCAATGCTTGCGGCGCGCCGCCGCCGTACCCACTCCCATGCGCGGCGTGCCGCGACGGCAGGCATCGGAGCAGAACTTCACCGAGTCCCAGTCGCGCTGCCACTTTTTGCGCCAAGCGAAGTCGCGCTGGCACACCGGGCAGGTCTTGGTCGGCTGCTGCTGTTTCTTCATCGTTTGGCACGTCGAGGTGGATCGTCTGCGGTGCCGCGGCAGCTTCGGGCGTGCCCCGGGCACTGAATTCCGGGCCAAAACGCCGTTGCTTCACGTCTGGCACAACATGCCGATTCTATAGTCGCAACCTGGACTACGAAGGAGAAAGAAGGTGCATATCCAGTTCAACACCGACAACCATATCGACGGCAACGAGGCGCTGGAATCGCGGGTCAATGCCATGGTCGAGCAGCACCTGGGCCGGTTCTTCCCGCGGCTTACCCAGATCCAGGTCTATCTGTCCGACAACAACGCGGCCAAGAGCGGCGCCAACGACAAGCGTTGTTCGCTGGAGGCGCACATGGAAAGGGAAAACCCGATCGCGGCCACCCACAAAGACGAGGATCTGGCCAAAGCCATCAACGGCGCCTGCAGCAAGCTCAAGAGCAAGCTGGACACGATCATCGGCAAGCGCCGCAACCACTGACGGCTTGCGCGACCCGCACGTCCACGATTGGCCCTGGCGCAGCGGTTGATCAGCCTGACGGCCGCGGTTCGCCTATCGAGCAATGCGCCGTCAGGGATCGCAATGGGCGGCGATCGCTCCGCCGGCATGCCTCCTGCATCGGCTCTGCCCGCGCAAGACACCGAGTCTGCCGGGTCTTTCGATGAGCTCGAGTGATGACCGCGCGACGAAGGCTTGCCATTCCGTCGACACCCCGTGAACAGACGTGAACATACCGTCCAACTAAATATCGCGACGGAGTGATCGATGGATTATCAATTTGCATGCGGACCGGTGGCGCAGGCGGGAGTGGCGCCCGGCAGCGTGCCGCAAGAATTGGCGGCGCCGGCTTCCACTCCCGGCGGGACGCTCGTCCAGGCTTTCGTGGCGCACGTCGAGGCCGACGAGTTTCCCTGCGTGGGCGCGAAGGCGGCCTTGGCGCAAGGAGGCCTGCAGATCGAGGAATTCGCGGCCCTCGGTGCGCGCGGCAACGACGCGCCGCTGCTGGACCGGCTGATCGGCTTTGCCGATGAACTCGATGCGTCGGATCCAGAGTCCAGCAGGGTGAATTCCTTCGCCGCGCTGTTCGGAGGGCCGGTCGACGCCGACGAACGCCGCTTCGAAGCCCTGCTCTGGTCGCAACTGCAGCGCCTGCACACGCTCGATGTCAGCCGCGGCACGCCGTGGGCAGCGGACGTCAGCACCGATCCGGACAGTCCGCAGTTCAGCCTGAGCCTGGGCGGGCATCCGTTCTTCGTGATCGGGCTGCACCCGGGGGCATCGCGGCTGGCGCGCCGGTTCGCCTGGCCTGCGCTGGTGTTCAATTCGCATCGCCAGTTCGACCGCCTGCGCGCCGACGGCCGCTACGCCAAGATGCAGGCGGCCACGCGCGCGCGCGACACCGCGCTGCAGGGCTCGATCAATCCCAATCTCGCCGACTTCGGCACCGCCGCCGAAACTCGGCAGTACAGCGGGCGCGAGGTCGGACCCGAGTGGCGCTGCCCCTTCCACGTGATGCGCACGCGATGAGTTCGGGCACCGCCACTCGACGCGTCACCGTATCGCCCGGGCAACGGCAACGTATCGACCCGTGCTCCGCGCGATCGGTGGAACTGGACTCCGGCGATGAGCTCGTGGTGATCGATCCCGAGGGCCAGCAGGTCAGCGACCTGGTGGCCTTCGCGCGCGGGGACC
>DATHAV010000337.1:0-1579 GCA_035296505.1 Pseudoxanthomonas sp. | reverse complement strand
CAACGCAGCGAATATCAGGCGGGTTTTTCTCATGGCCCATTGTAGCCAAACGTTCCTTGCACGCCCGTTGCGCGACCTGCGCGCTGCCGCGGCCGTCACCAGGCCGCCTGATAGAATGCGCGCCCCTTCACCGCTAGCCGGCACGCCCGGGCGCTGCCGCAGGAGCCCGCAATGACGATCAAGGTAGGCATCAACGGTTTCGGCCGCATCGGACGCAACGTGCTGCGCTCGGCCGTGCGGAATTTCGGCGGCGACATCCGGATCGTGGCGATCAACGACCTGCTGGAGCCGGACTACCTGGCCTACATGCTGCGCTACGACTCGGTCCACGGCCGCTTCGACGGCGAAGTCTCGGTCGACGGCGACCACCTGGTGATCGACGGCAACCGCATCCGCCTGACCCAGGAGCGGGATCCGGGCAACCTGAAGTGGGACGCGGTGGGCGCCGAGGTGGTGATCGAATCCACCGGCCTGTTCCTGGACAAGGCCACGGCCCAGAAGCACCTCGACGCGGGCGCGAAGAAAGTGATCCTGTCGGCGCCGTCCAAGGACGACACGCCGATGTTCGTGTTCGGCGTCAACCACGACAAGTACGCCGGCGAGGCGATCGTCTCCAACGCCAGCTGCACCACCAACTGCCTGGCGCCGCTGGCCAAGGTCGTCAACGACAGGTGGGGCATCAAGCGCGGCCTGATGACCACCGTGCACGCCGCCACCGCCACGCAGAAGACCGTCGATGGCCCTAGCAACAAGGACTGGCGCGGCGGCCGCGGCATCCTGGAGAACATCATTCCCTCCAGCACCGGCGCGGCCAAGGCCGTGGGCGTGGTGATTCCCGAACTCAACAAGAAGCTCACCGGCATGGCCTTCCGCGTGCCGACTTCCGACGTGTCGGTGGTCGACCTGACCGTGGAGCTGGAAAAGGAGGCCACCTACGCCGAGATCTGCGCGGAGATGAAGGCCCAGAGCGAGGGCGCGCTCAAGGGCGTGCTGGGCTACACCGAGGACAAGGTGGTGGCCACGGACTTCCGCGGCGACGCGCGCACCTCGATCTTCGACGCCGACGCCGGCATCGCCCTGGACGGCACCTTCGTCAAGCTGGTCAGCTGGTACGACAACGAGTGGGGCTACTCCAACAAGTGCCTGGAGATGGCCAGGGTAGTCGCCGGCCGCTGAGCGACTAGCGACTCGCAGCCGCGCAACAAGAAGCCCCGCCTGGCGCGGGGCTTTTTTGTCGGTCAAGCGCCGGCGGGCTCAGGCTTTTGCCGGCTCCGGTGGATCGGCGGCCGGATCGGTCCGGCGTTCCTCCATCACCCCGCCGGCGGGAAACGCCACGGCGGCGCGCAGCCCGGCCACCGGCGATGCGTTGCGCACGCCGCGCCGGGCGGTCTGCAGCACGTGCAGCAGCATTTCGCGCTGGGTGACTTCGCCCACCTCCCGCACCAGCGACAGGCGATGCAGGGAGTACAGGCCCAGCAGCACCGAGATCAGGAAGAAGAACTGCCACCAGCCGAAGCGACGGAGACCGCCGGCGCCTTCCGGGAGGTGCGCGAGCGCGTCGCCGCCGGCCTCGGCGGCG
>DATHAV010000336.1:0-5685 GCA_035296505.1 Pseudoxanthomonas sp. | reverse complement strand
ATCAAGCCGCTGCGCAAGGTCGACGGACAGTGGGGCGAAGTGTCGTGGGCCGAAGGCCTGGCGGCCGCGGCGGACATCCTGCGCGCGCAGGGCGGCGACGATCTCGGCGTGCTGGTGCATCCGGCGACCTCCAACGAGGAGGGCGCGCTGCTGGCGAGGCTGGCGGCGGGCCTGGGGTCGGGCAATATCGACCACCGCATCCGGCAGCGCGACTTCTCCGACGGCGCCATCGCCGAGCCGTTCGCGGTGCCGCTGGCCGACATCGAAGCGGCCGACGTCGTGGTCCTGGTCGGAACCCACCTCCGCCACGAACTGCCGCTGCTGCATCAGCGCATCCGCAAGGCCAGCAACCGGAACAACACGCAGGTCCATGCGGTCAACCCGGTCGATTTCGATTTCGCGTTTCCGCTGGCCAGCAAGCGCATCGTCGCGCCGTCGGACTTCGGCGATGCACTCGACGACCCGGCGCTGGTCGATGCGGCCAAGGCGGGCAGCCGCGTGGTCGTGATCGCGGGCGCGCTGGTGGAGAACCATCCGCAGGCGGCCGCGCTGCGTTCGGCCGTGGCCGCGTTCGCCGCCGCCACCGGCGCCCGGCTCTGCCGCATTCCGCAGGGCGCCAACGCGGTCGGGCTGGCGCGCAACGGCGCGCTGCCTGCCGCACGCGACGTGGCCGGCATGTTCGCCGAGCCGCGCAACGCCTACTTGATCTACGGCATCGAGCCGGGGCTGGATTTCGCCGAGGGCGCCGCCGCGCAGAAAGCGCTGAAGGCGGCCAGGGTGGTGGCCTTCAGCCACTTCGCGTGCCAGTCGACCCGCGATGCGGCCGACGTGATCCTGCCGATCGGCGCGCTGCCGGAGATCGAAGCCACGCTGACCAACCTGGACGGCATCGAGCAGCGCACCCAGCCCGGCGGCAAGCTGCCCGGCGAAGCGCGCGAAGGCTGGCGCGTGCTGCGCGCGCTCGGCGGCGAACTGCAGCTGCCGGGCTTCGACTTCACCGACCTGGCGGGCGCGCGCAAGGCGGAGCCGGTGCAGGCACCGCAGCGCATCGCGCGCTCGGCTGCCGCGCAAGCGTCCCCGCAGGGACTGCAGCTGGCCGCGACCACGGGCATCTACCGCACCGACAGCGTGGTGCGCAGAGCCAAGGCGCTGCAGGCGCACCCCTTGAACGCGGCGCCGGCCCTGCGCCTCAATCCGGTCGATGCGCAGGCCGCCGGGCTCGCCCACGGCGCGATCGCCAAGGTCGCCACGGACGACGGCACGGCCACGCTGCCGGTGATGGTCGACCGGCATGTCGCGCCGGGCGTGGCGTGGATCGAAAGCGGCCATGGCGCGACGGCGCCGCTGGGTGCAGGCCGCGTGACCGTGGTGAACGCATGAACCAATTGTTGATCGACGGCGTGGAGCCGCTGCGCGACTGGATGCTGGGCCTGGGGGCCTTCGGCACGGTGCTGTGGATCGTGCTCAAGATCCTGGCGATCGCGCTGCCGGTGATCGTCGCGGTGGCGTTTTACGTGGTGTGGGAGCGCAAGCTGATCGGCTGGATGCACGTGCGCCACGGGCCGATGTACGTGGGCATGGGCATCTTCCAGGCCTTCGCCGACGTGTTCAAGCTGCTGTTCAAGGAAGTGCTGCTGCCGGCCAAGGCGCACAAGACCATGTACCTCCTGGCGCCGCTGATCACCCTGGCGCCGGCGTTCGCGGCCTGGGCGGTGGTGCCGTTCGACGCGAAGCTGGTGTTGTCCAATGCCAACGCGGGCCTGCTTTACCTGCTGGCGATGACCTCGCTGGGGGTGTACGGCATCATCATCGCCGGCTGGGCTTCGAACTCGAAATACGCGTTCCTCGGTGCGATGCGCTCGGCGGCGCAGGTGGTGAGCTACGAGATCGCGATGGGCTTCGCGCTGGTCGGCGTGCTGATCGCCGCCGGCAGCATGAACCTGAGCGAGATCGTGTACGCGCAAGCCGGCGACGCCGGTTTCTTCGAATGGTTCTGGCTGCCGCTGTTTCCCTTGTTCATCGTCTACTGGGTGTCGGGCGTGGCCGAAACCAACCGCGCGCCGTTCGACGTGACCGAGGGCGAATCGGAGATCGTGGCCGGGCACATGGTGGAGTACTCCGGGGCGGCGTTCTCGCTGTTCTTCCTGGCCGAATACGCCAACATGATCCTGGTCAGCTTCCTGGTGTCGCTGTTCTTCCTCGGCGGCTGGCTGAGCCCGCTGCAGGGCTGGATCAGCGCCGACGTATCGCCGTGGATCGACTGGATATGGACCGGCGGCTGGCCGTGGCTGCTGCTCAAGGTCGTGTTCTTCATGAGCTGCTTCATCTGGTTCCGCGCCAGCTTCCCGCGCTACCGCTACGACCAGATCATGCGCCTGGGCTGGAAGGTATTCATTCCGCTGACCATCGCCTGGATCGCGATCGTGGCGCTGCTGGTGTTCTTTGGCGTGTTCGAAAAAGGCGTTTGATCGATGAACAAGGTCGTCCACTACTTCAGGAGCCTGATGCTGCTCGAGCTCGTCAAGGGCCTGTGGCTGACGCTGAAGTACACCTTCAAGCCCAAGTACACGATGATGTACCCGATGGAGAAGTTCCCGCAGTCGCCGCGCTTCCGCGGCCTGCACGCGCTGCGCCGCTACCCCAACGGCGAAGAGCGCTGCATCGCCTGCAAGCTGTGCGAGGCGGTGTGCCCGGCGCTGGCGATCACCATCGACTCGGAAAAGCGCGAGGACGGCAGCCGCCGCACCACGCGCTACGACATCGACCTGTTCAAGTGCATCTTCTGCGGCTTCTGCGAGGAAAGCTGCCCGGTCGATTCGATCGTGGAAACGCACATCCTCGAGTACCACTTCGAGAAGCGCGGCGAGAACATCGTCACCAAGCCGCAGCTGCTGGCGATCGGCGATCGGCTCGAGGCCGAGATCGCCGAGCGCCGCACCGCCGACGCCCCGTTCCGTTGAGGCCCTGATGGACCTGTCGCTTTTCTCCTTCTACGCCTTCGCCACCATCGCGGCGGTCGCCGCCGGCGGCGTGATCACCGTGCGCAACACCGTGCACGCGGTCCTGCTGCTGATCCTCACCTTCTTCTCGGTGGCCTGCACGTGGCTGCTGGTCGGGGCCGAGTTCCTGGGCGTCGCCCTGATCCTGGTGTACGTGGGCGCGGTGATGGTGCTGTTCCTGTTCGTGGTGATGATGCTGGACATCGACACCGAGAAGATGCGCGAGGGCTGGGTGCGCTACCTGCCGGTGGGGCTGGTGGTGGCGGCGGTGATGCTGGCGCAGATCCTGGTGCTGATCGGTGTCCAGGCGAAGCTGGCGACGCCTTATGCGGCCAGCGCGGCCTCGGCGGCGGCCGATGTGTCCAACACCGCCTGGCTAGCGCGCACGCTGTTCACCGAGTTCCTGCTGCCTTTCGAGTTCGCGGCGGTGATCCTGACCGTGGCGGTGGTGGCGGCGGTGATGCTGACCTTGCGCCGGCGCACCGGCACCAAGACCCAGGACCCGGCCGAGCAGTCGCGGGTCCGCGCCGGGGACCGCCTGCGCATGGTCAAGGTCGCGAGCGAGCGCCCGGTGCGCGAAACCCTGATCGAACCCGCGCCGGTCGAGTCCGCTCCGGCAGAGGCGAGGGAGCCCAAGCCATGATCGCCCTGGGCCACCTGCTGGCGCTCGGCGCGGCGCTGTTCTGCATCGGCGTCGCCGGCATCTTCCTCAATCGCAAGAACGTGATCGTGCTGCTGATGTCGATCGAGCTGATGCTGCTGGCGGTGAACGTCAACTTCATCGCGTTCTCGCGCCAGTTCGGCGATCCGGACGGCCAGATCTTCGTGTTCTTCATCCTGACCGTGGCCGCGGCCGAAGCCGCGATCGGCCTCGCCATCCTGGTCACCCTGTTCCGCACCCGGCGCACGATCAACGTGACCGAAGTCGACACCCTGAAGGGCTGATGCGCGCATGACCGGTCTGGAAGTCGCAATCCCCAAGAACGTGCTGCTGGCGGTGGTGCTGGCGCCGCTGCTGGGTTCGATCGTCGCCGGCCTGTTCGGCCGGCAGGTCGGTCGCGCCGGCGCGCACTGGGTCACCATCCTCGGCGTGGCGGTCAGCTGCGCGCTGTCGTGCTGGGTCCTGTACCAGCTGGCGGGGCAGGGCGCCTCGCCGTTCAACCAGAACCTCTACACGTTCTTCGAGGTGGGCAACTACTCGGCGCACGTCGGCTTCATGGTCGACAACCTCACCGCGATGATGATGGTGGTGGTGACCTTCGTCTCGCTGCTGGTGCACGTCTACACCATCGGCTACATGGCCGACGATCCGGGCTACCAGCGATTCTTCAGCTACATCTCGCTGTTCACCTTCTCCATGCTCATGCTGGTCATGAGCAACAACTTCCTGCAGCTGTTCTTCGGCTGGGAGGCGGTGGGCCTGGTGTCGTACCTGCTGATCGGGTTCTGGTTCAAGCGGCCGACCGCGATCTTCGCCAACCTCAAGGCGTTCCTGGTCAACCGCGTCGGCGACTTCGGCTTCCTGCTGGGCATCGGAGCCGTGCTGTTCTGGTTCGGCACCCTGGACTACGCCACGGTGTTCGCCAACGCGCCGCTGCTCAAGGGCGCGACCGGCGAAATCGTCGCGGGCCATCCGTGGCAGGCCGGCACCATCATCTGCATCTGCCTGTTCATCGGCGCGATGGGCAAATCGGCGCAGGTGCCGCTGCACGTGTGGCTGCCCGACTCGATGGAAGGCCCGACCCCGATCTCGGCGCTGATCCACGCCGCGACCATGGTCACCGCGGGCATCTTCATGGTCGCGCGCATGTCGCCCCTGTTCGAGATGTCGCAGACCGCGCTGGATTTCGTGCTCTTCATCGGCGCGACCACGGCGCTGTTCACCGGCCTGATCGGCATCGTGCAGAACGACATCAAGCGCGTGGTCGCGTACTCGACGCTGTCGCAGCTGGGCTACATGACCGTTGCGCTTGGGGTGTCGGCGTACTCGGCGGCGGTGTTCCACCTGATGACCCATGCGTTCTTCAAGGCGCTGCTTTTCCTCGGCGCCGGTTCGGTCATCATCGCCATGCACCACCAGCAGGACATGCGCCGCATGGGCGGCCTGCGCAGGTACATGCCGATCACCTTCGCCACCATGTGGATCGGCACGCTGGCGCTGGTGGGCACGCCGCTGTTCAGCGGCTTCTATTCCAAGGACACCATCATCGAGGCGGCCAAGCACCATCACGAGCGTGCCGGCGAGCTGGCCGGCCAAATGGCCGAACTGGGCGCCATGGCGCCGCCCGATGCCGGCGGTGCCAGCGCGTGGATCGCCAGCTACGGCTACTGGGCGGTGCTGCTGGGCGTCTTCGTCACCAGCTTCTACAGCTTCCGCCTGCTGTACCTGACCTTCCACGGGCGCGAGCGTTTCCGCGACGCGGTCGATACGCACGGACACGTCGACCACTCCCACGCCACGCCCGCCACCCACGACGAACAGGGCCACGGCGCGCATGCGCATGAAAGCCACGGCGACGGCCACCACGGCGCGCACGAGCCGCACGAATCGCCCTGGGTGGTCACCGTGCCGCTGATCCTGCTGGCGATCCCGTCGGTGCTGATCGGCTTCTTCGCCATCGGCCCGATGCTGTTCGGCACCGACTGGAGCGGCGCACACCACGCCGCCGCCATCCCGGGCCAGGCG
>DATHAV010000335.1:0-2767 GCA_035296505.1 Pseudoxanthomonas sp. | reverse complement strand
CTGGCGCACTACCTGAATCTGTCGCCGTATGCGGACGATGTCGGCGCGCTGCGCCAACGCCTGATTGAGATCAGCGTCGGGCGTTCATTGATGCACTGACGCGGGTTCGCCTGCGGCGCTGCAGTCATCCACTTCCATCGGCTTGTGGCAAGCCACGCCGCCCGCTTGGGCGATGACGCTCGGCTTGGTACGCGGATCAGTCGACCTCGACCATCTCGAAATCGTCCTTGGTCACGCCGCAATCCGGGCAGGTCCAGGTATCGGGAACGTCGGTCCAGCGCGTTCCCGGCGCGATGCCCTCCTCCGGCAGCCCGTCGGCCTCGCGGTACAGAAACCCGCAGACCACGCACATCCAGGTGCGGAAAACGGTGTCGGCGGCATCGGTCATCGGCGGATAATGGCGCGTGAGGGACGCGCATTGTCCCATTCCCCACCGCGCACCGGAAGTTGCCGATGAATCCACGCTGGCGGGAGCGCGGCTTTCCCCGCGGCCTGTACCTGATCACGCCCGGACGCGCCGACACCGCGCGCCTGCTGGACGAGGTCGCGCCGCTCCTGGACCAGGGCGTCGCCTGGCTGCAGTACCGCGACAAATCCGGCGACCCTGCGCTGCGCCTGCGGCAGGCGTCCGCCCTGCAGGCGCTGTGCGCCGGCGCCGGCGTGCCGCTGATCGTCAACGACGACGTGGCGCTGGCGCTGGAAATCGGCGCCGCCGGCGTGCACCTGGGCGAGGACGACGGCGACATCGCCGCGGCGCGCGCGCTGCTAGGCGACCACGCCCTGATCGGCGCTTCCTGCTACGACCAACTCGCCCTGGGGCAGCGCGCGGTGGCCGCGGGCGCCGATTACGTGGCCTTCGGCGCGTTCTTTCTCAGCAACAGCAAGTCCAATGCACGGCAGGCATACCCGGCGCTGCTGCGCGATGCCGGCGGCTTGAGCGTGCCGCGGGTGGCGATAGGCGGCATTACCCCGGACAATGCGCCTGCACTGATCCAGGCCGGTGCCGACTTGGTCGCGGCGATCGGTGGCGTGTTCGACGCGGCCGACCCGGCGGCGGCGGTGCGTGCCTACCGGCGGTGCTTCGGCTAGCGGCACGCGGCGCCCGTGCCGGGTGCCGATCGTCGCCGTTGGCACGCGCCCGTCCGATTCCCCTGAAGCTGCGGAACTCCCTGCGATGAACCACCAAAACTCCCACGCGCTGTTCCAACGCGCGCGGTCCCTGCTTCCCGGCGGCGTCAACTCGCCGGTGCGCGCGTTCAAGTCGGTGGGCGGCGAGCCGTTCTTCGTGCAGCGCGCCGACGGGCCGTACCTGTTCGACGTCGACGGCAACCGCTACATCGACTACATCGGCTCGTGGGGGCCGATGATCGCCGGCCACAACCACCCGCACGTGCGCGAGGCGGTGGAGCGCGCGGTGCGCGACGGGCTGTCGTTCGGCGCGCCCAATCCGGCCGAAGTGACCATGGCCGAGCGGATCACCACGCTGGTGCCCTCGTGCGAGATGGTGCGCATGGTCAACTCCGGCACCGAGGCCACGCTGTCGGCCATCCGCCTGGCGCGCGGCGCCACCGGACGCTCGCTGATGGTCAAGTTCGAAGGCTGCTACCACGGCCACGGCGACTCGTTCCTGGTCAAGGCCGGCTCCGGCATGCTGACCCTGGGCGTGCCGACCTCGCCCGGCGTGCCGGCGGGGCTGGCCGACCTCACGCTAACCCTGTCGTTCAACGACTTCGAAGGCGCCAGCGCGTTGTTCGACCGGCGCGGCGCGGAGATCGCCTGCGTGATCGTGGAGCCGGTGGTCGGCAACGCCAACTGCATCCTGCCGCGCAATGGGTACCTCGAACACCTGCGCGAGCTGTGCACGCGCCACGGTGCGCTGCTGGTCTTCGACGAGGTCATGACCGGCTTCCGCGTCGCCCTGGGCGGCGCGCAGGCGCACTACGGCGTCGCCCCGGACCTGACCACCTTCGGCAAGGTCATCGGCGGCGGCATGCCGGTCGGCGCCTACGGCGGGCGACGCGATCTGATGGCGCAGATCTCGCCCAGCGGCCCGATCTACCAGGCCGGCACCCTGAGCGGCAATCCGGTGGCGATGGCGGCCGGGCTGGCGATGCTCGACCTGGTGCAGGAACCCGGCTTCCACCAGCGGCTGTCCGCGGCCACGCAGCGATTGTGCGAAGGCTTGGAGGCGGCGGCGCGCGACGCCGGGGTCGCGGTCACGACCACCCGCCTGGGCGGCATGTTCGGCCTGTTCTTCACCGACCAGCGGGTCGAGACCTACGCCCAGGCCACCGCGTGCGACGTCGCCGCCTTCAACCGCTTCTTCCACGCCATGCTCGAGCGCGGCGTGTACCTGGCGCCGTCGGCCTACGAGGCGGGCTTCGTCTCCAGCGCGCACGACGACGCCGTCATCGAGGCGACGCTGGACGCCGCGCGCGAGGCCTTCCGCGCCATCGCCGCCTGACTGCGCGCGCCACGACCGCCACGACCGAACGAACTCGCCATGCGCCCCGAAACCCTAGCCATCCACGCCGGTGCCGAAGTCGATCGCGAGACCGGCGCGGTCGCCCCGCCGATCCACCTCTCGACCACCTTCCGCCACGGCCCGGCGGCCGAACGCCACGCCGGCTACGAGTACCAGCGCGAGGGCGACCCGACCAACGACCGCCTGCGCGCCGCGCTGGCGGCGCTGGAGGGCGGCGCGGCGGCGCTGAGCTTCGCCTCGGGCATGGCCGCGATCGCCGCGCTACTGGAGTCGCTGCCGGGC
>DATHAV010000334.1:0-7878 GCA_035296505.1 Pseudoxanthomonas sp. | reverse complement strand
ATCGTCGCCGGCACTGCTGCGGAAATCGCCCTTTTTCACCAAGGCGAAGATATTGCGCGGCTCCTGCTCAAGCACGCCATCGATCTCTTGTTCGCTTGTCATCGCTATCCTCCTGCGGTCATGACGACTGCCCGAAGGCGGTGCCGAAGCCGCGCGCGCATGCGAAAACTGCCTGTGAGAGTACGTGGAGACCTAGTGAAAGAACAAGGCAGATCACGAAAGGCAGATGGAAATTTTTTGCTGCTCGTTCTTCAAGGTCTGCGGCATCCGTAGGCCGTATTCGTCCAGATATATGCCAATGCTGTCGAATTCGGATTGCCAGCCGGACTGGTCGAAGTCGAACAGCTTGGCGCTGGCTTCTTGCGTAAGTCCGGTGCCGTCGATGTTGAAGTCGCTGGCCACGGGCAGATAGCCAATCGGAGTCTCCACTGCTCCGGCCTTCCCCTCCACCCGTCCGATGATCCACTCCAGCACCCGCAGGTTCTCGCCAAAGCCCGGCCACAGGAACTTGCCGTCGGCGTCCTTGCGGAACCAGTTCACGTGGAAGATCTTGGGCAGCTTGGCGCCGGGTGTATCGAAGGACAGCCAGTGGGCGAAGTAGTCGCCGAAGTTGTAGCCGCAGAAAGGCTTCATCGCCATCGGGTCGCGGCGCATGACGCCCACTTCTCCGGCGGCGGCGGCGGTGGTTTCCGAGCCCATGGCGGCGCCGACCAGCACCCCGTGGGTCCAGTCGCGCGCTTCGAACACCAGCGGCACCAGCGAGGCGCGGCGGCCGCCGAAGACGATGGCCGAGATCGGCACGCCTTGCGGGTCTTCGGCACGCGGCGAATGGCTGGGGCACTGCCGGGCCGAAACGGTGAAGCGTGCGTTCGGGTGCGCGGCCGGCCCGTTGGCCGGATCGTAATCGCGGCCGCGCCAGTCCTTGGCCGGGGTTCCGTCCAGGCCTTCCCACCAGGGCTGGTTGTCCGCGGTGACGGCGACATTGGTGAAGATGGTGTCGCGGGCGATGGTGGCCAGCGCGTTGGGATTGGAACCGGCGGAGGTGCCGGGCGCCACGCCGAAGAATCCGGCTTCGGGATTGATCGCATACAGGCGACCGTCCGCGCCGGGACGCATCCAGCAGATGTCGTCGCCGACGGTCCACACCTTCCAGCCGGCCTCGCGGTAGCTTTCCGGCGGGATCAGCATCGCCAGGTTGGTCTTGCCGCACGCGGAAGGGAAGGCGGCGGCGATGTAGTGGGTCTTGCCCTGCGGATTTTCGATGCCGACGATCAGCATGTGCTCGGCCAGCCAGCCTTCCTGGCGCGCCTGCCATGAGGCGATGCGCAAGGCGTGGCACTTCTTGCCCAGCAGCGCATTGCCGCCGTAGCCGGAACCGTAGCTCTTGATGGTCAGCTCTTCGGGGAAGTGCATGATGAAACGGCGCTGAGGGTCGAGTTCGCCGACCGAATGCAGGCCCTTGACGAAGGTTCCGCCGGCGCTGCCTTCGCACTCGATGCGTGCCAATGCCGGACTGCCCATTCGGGTCATCAGCCGCATGTTGGCGACCACGTAAGGCGAATCGGTGATTTCCACGCCGCAGCGGGCCAGCGGGGAATCGATCGGGCCCATGCAGTACGGAATCACGTACAGCGTGCGTCCGCGCATGCAGCCGTCGAACAGCGCATCCATCTGGCGATGCGCCTGCTGTGGCGCCATCCAGTGGTTGTTGGGGCCGGCGGCTTCCGCATCGCGAGTGCAGACGAAGGTAAGGTGTTCCACCCGGGCCACGTCGTCCGGATCCGAGCGGTGCAGCCAGCAGCCGGGATGCGTGTCGGGATTGAGGGGAATCAGGGTGCCGTCCGCCTGCATCCGCGCCAACAGTGCCTCGTATTCCGCCTGGCTGCCGTCGCACCAGTGGATGCGGTCGGGCTTGGTCAGTGCCGCGACCTCGGCCACCCAGTCGTTGAGGACGGTATTCTTGCTGCCCGGGGCAACGTCTGCGGGAAACTCTTGGACTGCTGCGTTCATCAGGACTGCCCTCCCAGGCCGCTCCGTGCTGCCATGAATGTCTCGCGACATTCTAAGGGACCCCGGGCAAAGGTCTTGCTGCACCTGCGATATCGCGCGCAGCGGCCGGTGGAGAGGGCTCCGGGCGGGGCTTCCGTGCACCGGATGGGAGCGCCATCGCCATGGCTTGCTCACGCAGGTAGTTCCGCCACCGGCATTGGATGGCTAGCTTGGGGGGGCTTGCTCGGATCAATTCATGGGGCCAGCGCCGCGCCTGCCTACTTGAACTTGAGCTCCGCGTTGCCCGACAGGGTCTGCAGGCTGATCTCGCCGTTGCCGCTGCCGTACCGGGTGCGATAGCTCGAGCCCGGACCGTACCTGGGACGCTCCACCCGCACGCCGGGCGCCTTCAGCGTGCCGCTCATGCTCTCGCCGCGGACCTGCGCGGAAAGATCCGCGGGCAGTGCGAGCGCCAATCGGCCGCTGATGCTTTCCATCCTGATCTCGCCGTTGTCGGCCAGCGCCGCATCGAGCGTGATGTTGCCGCTGACGCTGTTGCCGTTGAACTTCTGGATGCGTTCGCCGTTGACCAGCACGTCGATGGAGCCGGACACCGACTCGGCATCGATCTTCCCATTCATGCGCCCGCGCAGCACGATGCCGCCGCTGACGCTCTCGGCGCCGACCTCGCTGCTGTTGACGGTGAGCCTGATGTCGCCGCTGACGCTGTCGACGCTGATCTCGCCGGGCGCGCCGGCGACGGTGACGCCTCCGCTCACGCTGTCGATCGACAGCGAGCGCGGCGCCACGCCGGTGACCTCGACCTCGGCCGAGACCGAGTCGATCGACAGCGACGCGCGCAGCGGCACCATCAGGCGCAGATCCGTGGGTCTGGAATTCTTGCCGCCCCAGCCGCCGCTCTCGGGGTACTTCACCCGTACCTCCAGCTGCCGACGATCGCCTTCGATCACCAGCCTTTCCACGCCCTCGCCGAGAGTGCCGGTGATCTTGACTTCGTTGCGGTCCCAGCCCTGGACCTGGATGCGGCCCTTGAGGTTTTCGATGTCGACCCGCCCGGCCGGATCCAGCGGCCTGGCCTCGTCGATGGGCGTGGAGGCGAGCGCCGGCACCGCCAGCAGCAGCACGAAAACGGAAGCGAAAAGACGCATGGCAAGTCCTCAGGTGACGATGGCGCGCTGGGTCAATTCCAGGCGGCGGGCATAGGTGCGTTGAAGCTGGTCGAGCAGGAACACCGCATCGGGATGGCTTTCGATCGCGCTCAATATCTGCGCCGCGCTGTGGTCCAGGTCCTCCAGCGCGGGCTGGATCTCCGGACGCAGCGGCGCCTGTTCGAGCTGGGCCAATGCCGCACGGTAGTCCTGCGACATCGCCACCGCGTGCTCATGGATCAAGGGCGACGGATCGTCGGGTGCGATCTGCATGCGCCAGTTAAAGCCGATGGCCAGCAGCAGGGACGCCGCCACCGCCAGCGGCAGCCGCCGGCGCAGCCGGGCGCCACGGCGCACAAAAACAGTCTGTCGCTGCGAACCCGGCGCCGGCCCGACTCCGGCAAGCGGAGACTGCCGATCGTTTTCGATGCGCCGCGCGATCGCCGGCCACAGGTCGTTCTGCGGCTCGATATCGCGGCGCAGCCCCCTGAGCCGCAGACGCAGCGCGTGATCGTCGTGGTTGTTCATGCCTCACCTCCCAAACGTGCGCGCAGCAGATGGCGTGCGCGGTGCAACTGTGCCTTGGAACTGCCGACGGCCATGTCCAGCGACGCGGCTATCTCCTCGTGTTTCCATCCTTCGACGTCGTGAAGCACCAGCACCGCGCGCGCGCGGGGCGGCAGCGTGGCCACGGCGCGCTCCAGGTCCATGCCCAGCGCGGTGCCGCTGCCGGCCGAGTCGGCCATTCCCAGATCGTCGAGCGCGTCTTCCGCGTCATCGAAGCGCGGGCCGCTGCGTCGGCTGCGAAGCTCCATCAACGCGGTGGTGACCGCGAGACGGTGCAGCCACGTCGACACCGCGCTTTCGAAACGGAACTTCGGCAGCGCCTGCCAGGCGCGCACGAAGGCTTCCTGGGTCAGGTCCTCGGCCCGCACCCCTTGCGCGCCCACCAGACGCACGATCACGCCGTGGACGCGCGAGGCGTGGCGCCGATACAGCGCCTCGAATGCGCCGGCGTCTCCGGACGCCGCCAGTCTCGCCAGGCAGGCATCGGCATGGGCGCCGGCATCCGCATGGGCGGCCACCTCGGCGGCGGTCGACTCGGTCATCGGATTGCTCATCGCGGCGGTCAACATAGCTATTACGATGCCGCGGCGCGGGCCAAGGTTTAGAGCGGACTGCCGGCCGGATGCGGCGAAGATCAGCTGGGGATCAGCGTGGCGATCACGTGTTCGACGTAGGCTTCGAATTCTTCGTACTGCAGCCGCGGCTGCCGGAGCTGCAGGGCCAGCTGCAGGAATCCCAAATACGCCGCATAGGCCAGGCGCGCACGGTGCTGGGCCTCGGTCCGCGCCATGCCGGCCTGCCTGAACGATGCGACCAGGTAATCGAGGCGCCGCTGGGATACCCGGTTGATCACCGGCTGCACCGCCGGATGGTCCAGCGCCTTAAGCAGTTCGCTATAGACGATGTGCGGCTTGGTCTCGTGGGCGACCAGGAGGAACAGGGTCCGGAGCCGGGCCCGCGGGTCCGGGACCGTTTCCAGGCTGCCGAACACGCTTTCCTGTTCGATCGCCTCCCACCGCTCCAGGGCCGCCTGCAGCAGCGCGTCGCGGGACGGGAAATGCCAGTAGAAACTGCCCTTGGTGACTCCCAGGCGGCGCGCAAGCGGCTCGACCGCGACCGCGGCCAGACCCTGCTCGGCCACCAGATCGAGCGCGGCCTGCGCCCAATCGTCGGCGCTCAGGCGAGCGGTCCGGGCAGTGGCGGGGACGGCGGTCTGCGGGCTGGGCTGGGTCATCGGCGACATTTAACCATACGGCTGGGTTTGTCGTAGTACGTTTTGCTGCAGTGCGCAAAAATCTCAGGAAATCAAAGATTTGGAAAGAGCACGCGAAGTCGGCGGATGGCTCGAACTGATTGACTACTCTAAATCCGCCCACCCATACTAGGCCGTATGGTGATTCTCTCCTCCACGACCCGCCGGCCTTCTTCCAATCCCATCGACAGCGCGGGTGGGTTTGCGCCGGCGGCCAGCGTCCTCGCCGCCGGTCCGGTTGCTGAAGGCCGTGTCATGCCGATCTTTCCCCGTCGGCTCGGGCAGACGCGCCGCGCTCGGCATCGCACCGGCCGAATGCTGGCCGGCAACGACAGCGATGCCTTCCACGCCACTGTCCTCGACTGCCTGACGGCGCTGCCGCCCGTCGCCGCCGAACCCTTGCCTGCCGCCGCGGGCCTATCCGCCGTCATCGAATCCGTATCCGGAGCACGTCCATGAGCGCGTACGTCTTCAGCCTTCTCGCCCCTTTCCTCATCGTGCTGCTGGTCGGCGCGTTCGCCGCCTACCACCGCCTGCGCCTGGCCTACTGGGCCGCGATCAGCGTGACGCTGCTGGTGACCGGCTGGCTGCTGGACGCGCACCCCATCGCCACGGCCATCGCCGCGGCGCTGGTGGCCGTGGTCGCGGTGCCGCTGCTGATCCCGGCGATCCGCAAGCCGCTGGTCACCGCGCCGCTGCTGAAGTTCTACCGCAGGATCCTGCCGCCGCTGTCGCAGACCGAGCGCATCGCGCTGGAATCGGGGTCGGTCGGCTTCGAGGGCGAGCTGTTCTCCGGCGACCCGGACTGGAACGCGCTGCTGTCGCAGCCCAGGCCGCAGCTGACCGCCGAAGAGCAGGCGTTCCTGGACGGACCGGTGGAAGCGCTGTGCCGGATGACCAGCGATTGGGAAATCACCCACGTCCACGCCGACCTGCCGCCGGAGATGTGGGAGTTCATCAAGAAGAACAGGTTCTTCGGCATGATCATCCCGAAGGAATACGGCGGACTGGGTTTCTCGGCGTTCGCCCACCACAGGGTGATCCAGAAGATCGCCTGCGTCTCCAGCGTGGTCAGCTCCACCGTCGGCGTGCCGAACTCGCTCGGCCCGGGGGAGCTGCTGATGCACTACGGCACGCAGGACCAGAAGGACTTCTACCTGCCGCGCCTGGCCGACGGCACCGAAGTGCCCTGCTTCGGCCTGACCGGGCCGTTCGCCGGCTCCGACGCCACCTCGATCCCCGACTACGGCATCGTGTGCAAGGGCGACTGGAACGGCGCCCAGGTGCTGGGGCTGAAGCTGACCTTCGACAAGCGCTACATCACCCTGGCCCCGGTGGCCACGATCATCGGCCTGGCGTTCCGCATGTACGACCCCGACCATCTGCTCGGCGACGTCGAGGACATCGGCATCACCCTGGCGCTGGTGCCGCGCGACACCCCCGGCGTGAAGATCGGCCGGCGCCACTTTCCGCTCAACTCGCCGTTCCAGAACGGCCCCATCCAGGGGCGCGAGGTGTTCATTCCCCTGAGCCAGCTGATCGGCGGCGAGGACAAGGCCGGCCACGGCTGGGCCATGCTCAACGAGTGCCTGTCGATCGGGCGCTCGATCACCCTGCCCTCCACCGCCAGCGGCGGCGCCAAGATCGGTGCGGTGGCGACCGGCGCCTATGCGCGCATACGCAAGCAGTTCGGGCTGTCGATCGGCCGCTTCGAGGGCGTCGAGGAGGCGCTGGCGCGCATCGCCGGCAAGGCGTACGCGATCAGCGCGCTGTCGCAGGCCACCGCCGCGGCGGTGGATCGCGGCGAAAAGCCGGCGGTGCCCTCGGCGATCGCCAAGTACCACTGCACGACCATGGGCCGCGAGGTCGCCAGCGACGTGATGGACGTGCTCGGCGGCAAGGGCATCATCCTGGGACCGCGCAACTTCGCCGGCCGCGGCTGGCAGGCCGCGCCGATCGCGATCACGGTCGAGGGCGCCAACATCATGACCCGCAGCCTGCTGATCTTCGGCCAGGGCGCGATCCTGTGCCACCCGTGGGTGCTGAAGGAAATGAAGGCGGCGCAGAACCCCGACCCGCGGGCGGGCATCGACGAGTTCGACCGCAGCCTGTTCGGGCATGTCGGCTTCGCCATTTCCAACGCGGTGCGTTCCTTCTGGTTCGGGTTCACGGTGGCACGCGTCGGGGCCGCGCCCGGTGATGCGTACACGCGGCGCTACTTCCGCAAGCTCGACCGCTATTCGGCCAACCTGGCGCTGATCGCCGACGTGTCGATGCTGCTGCTGGGCGGCAAGCTGAAGTTCAAGGAGTCGCTGTCCGGGCGCCTCGGCGACGTGCTCAGCCACCTGTACATGACCAGCGCCATGCTCAAGCGCTACGAGGACGAAGGCCGCCCCGCGTCCGACCGGCCGCTGCTGGCCTGGGCCTTCCACGACAGCGTGCACACCATGGAGGTGGCGCTGTCGCGCGCCCTGCGCAACTTCCCGATCCGCCCGGTCGGCTGGCTGCTGTGGGCGCTGGTGTTCCCGTGGGGACGCCGCGCGCAGGCGCCCAGCGACCGCCTGGGCCATCGCGCCGCAGCCCTGCTGATGACGCCCAACGAAGCGCGCGAGCGCCTCGCCGAGGGCGCCTTCCTTACCCCGTGCGAGAACAACCCGGCCGGCCGCATCAACAGCTACCTGCCGAAGGTGGTCATGGCCGAGCCGGTGGAGCGCAAGTTCCTCAAGGCGCTGAAGACCAGCGATATCGAAGCGTTGGACTTCGCCTCGCAGCTGGACGAAGGAGTGCGCGAAGGGTGGATCACCGGCGCGGAACGCAGGCAGCTCGAGGAGCTGAGGGAGATGACGCTGGAGGCGATCACCGTGGACGATTTCGACGCGCACGAGCTGCGCGCGGCCAGCT
>DATHAV010000333.1:0-5169 GCA_035296505.1 Pseudoxanthomonas sp. | reverse complement strand
TGCGGCCAGGACGATCGTCCGGGTAGTGCTCCTCGGGAAAATGTTCCCGAATCCGCTGCCAGTGCTCATCGCTCAATCGCCGCATGCTGCGAGTGTAAAAGCCGCTTCAGGCCCTCACAATAGTTTTGAGATAGGTTCTAGACTTCAGTGAGGCAATAATTCTTTGGTGATGTTCGATCTTCTCTGAAAGGAGTCGTGCGACATGTATAAGAGAATTTATCTGACTGTTGGCACGGATCTCGTCACGCTGCAGCTTCAATTGCCAGAGCGTGATGGCGAGAGCAATGAGAGCAACGAGTAGTTCCATAGATATCTCCTTAGTTGTGTGTATGACCGAGTCTTTCTATGCGGCCTAACGCCTGAATTAGGCCGACCCGCCAAGCGGGTTCGGCTTGAACGAGTTATTAGGGGGCATCCTCGACGCGCTCCCGCTTGCTCGATAACAGACAACAGATAATCGATCCAGCCCAACACCTGTAGCACTCGCTCTGCAGGAAGGTCGCCTAACAGCTTGTGCTGAACTTGGTTACGAATAAACCCAAACGTACCCAGAAAAAGCAATTGTGCGGCCTCCTGCTCGGCGACCACTGAGCTGACGCGTAGTCCCGGCTTCTGGACATTAAATGCCAAGGTGATTAGCTGCTTGGCATTGCTACCATCCTCGCAGCGTGTTACGCCACGCAGGCGGTTCTCTAAGATACGAGACGCCTCCGAAATGACCGTATCGTTGCGGTCAGCTTGGCCGGCTTCCTGAAACTGGTTGAAAAGATCAAGACACCTTGCTCTTAGCTCATGATCTAGGATCTCGATCGAGTCGACCAGAACTGGCCGTGGGCGTGCTGCGCTGAGTAGCGGCGCAGTCGACGCGGCCATTTCGCGCTCTATCGCCGGCTTAGTCTCGGTTGTGGGTGCGAAGGATGCTAGCAAAGGAACGGCTGACGCATTCTTGAACACACCGGCCGAAGTGAAGAGTTCTTCTTTGCGGCTAAGCTCCCGATCTAGCGCCGAAAGCGTTGCCGCAGTGACGTTGGGGCGGCTCGCGAGAATATTCCTCTTGTTTTTGAGCTGCGCTAAGTAGAGCAAGGCGGCTGCCTTGATGAAGCGGACCGTGCCGTGACCGAGGGAAATATCTACATGGTACGAGTCGCCGTGCTGCTCGGCGTGCTCTTGAATCCATTGCCTAAGGCGGGTGGCGCGATCCTTATCGCGACCGAGCCCGAGCTCGCGCCGGGTGTCTTCCGTTATGAGCTTCGCGAGATCAGGGTCCCCTTCAAGTTCGCGATATTCCTCGTCCAAGAGAGAGACGTAGAAATCCATTGCGCGGAGGATAAAATCTACCGTCTCGCGCTCGACATGATCAAGTTGTAAACGTGACCGTCGTGGTTCTCGACGATTTCCATATGTCCCCTAATTATTAATAAAGCCCTACCAGGGCCATAACCGGAGTCTGGCGGTTGGCCTGGAAGCCGTCAATCAGGTCTTTCCTAGGTCCTGCAAGGGCTTACGCTGATGGCCTCGGCCGCGAATCGCTGAAACATTGGGGTGCTGAAGGGCAGGGAGAACCGATAAGTCTTGTGGCGGCCTAGAGACCCCGGTAACGGGGCAAGGTGAAGCGGGGATACGGCGCGGCCTGTGGGCCGAAGTTTGGGCGCTGCCGGGGCGGCGGTCGGAGGCTTCCTGATCCGGCTGGCGACGCGTGACAGGGTCGCGGCCGGTTCGATGCTGCGCAGGCACAGGTAGTCCAACTCGGCACGACCCGCAGATAGGCGTCAATGCGCCATATTTGGGCGTAATCCACTACTGTCTGATGGAGTTCTACTGCCTGATGAACTCCGGGTTTGTAAACGCCGGCGCTGGCGCTCCTTGCCTGAACCTGCTTGGCCTGGTGGGTTATCCTTCAGGTGCGCTCACCTCTTCGGTTGCGCGAGATCACCCCAATCTGTAAGCTGCGCGCCTGCTTGCGGGGCAAGGCTATCTGGACGGGCTCAGTCAGATAGAGCACGGAGCGCGCGTCCCGCTACCAAGCTTTTCGGTGGAAAAGCCTCTTCTAAAGAGGCTTTTTTACCGGCCAAGGCTCGGGCTTGCCGAAGCGATCTGTTGCACGCTTCCGCACCGGAATCCAGCGGTATCGGACAAGGGGCCCATTGGGCCCCTTGCTGTTTCCGGGGCATCGACTTCTCACCAAATACTGCGGGCGAACCGGCCACACGTGAGCGACAAGGCGCGACAAATCACCAGCTTGCTGGCTCCTACCGTCCAGGCTTTGGGCCTGGAGCTGTTGGGCGTCGAATACCTGCCGGCGCCGGGCACTGCCACCCTGCGGCTGTACATCGACGTGCCCGAGTCCGAACTCGCCACGCGCATGGTCAACATCGACGACTGCGAGGCGGTCAGCCGCGAAGTCTCGGCCCGGCTCGATGTCGAGGATCCGATCACCGGCAACTACACGCTGGAAGTCTCCTCGCCGGGCGTCGACAGGCCGCTGTTCTCGCTGGCGCAGTTCCAGCGCCACGTCGGCGAGTCCGCTAAGGTGGTATTGCGGCTGCCGCAGGACGGTCGCCGTCGCCTGCAGGGCAGGATCGTGCGCATCGAAGGCGCTGCGATCGTGTTCGCGGTCGACGCTGCCGAGATGACGGTCGCTTTCGAAAACATGGACAAGGCGCGGCTGATGCCCGACTGGGCCGCGCTGGGATTCGCTCCACAGCCGAAGAAGGCCGGCGGCGCCAAGCCCGCCGCGGCGGCGAAGCCTGCGAAGAAAGCGCCGTCCCAGGCCCCGGCCAGCAAGACTGCGGCCCCCAAGCCGGCACCCCGTAAACCCGGCGGTGGCACGTCGGCCCAGAAAAACCCAAACAACCGGCGGCCAAGCGGCCGCGCGCGGAGTGAACGATGAGTAAGGAACTGTTGCTGGTAGTCGATGCGGTCGCCAACGAAAAGGGCGTGCCGCGCGAAGTGATTTTCGAAGCCATCGAGGCGGCGCTGGCTTCGGCCGCGAAGAAGCGCTACCCCGACCAGGAAGTGCTGACGCGCGTGACCATCGACCACAAGACCGGCGAATACCAAACGTTCCGCCGCTGGGAAGTCGTGGCCGACGACGTGGTGATGGAGTCGCCCGACTTCCAGATCCGCCTGATGGATGCCGCCGACGAGAGCGAGGGCGCCGAGATCGGCGACTACATCGAAGAGCAGATCGAGAACCCCGACTTCGGCCGCATCGCCGCCCAGGCCGCCAAGCAGGTCATCGTGCAGCGCGTGCGCGAAGCCGAGCGCGCGCAGGTGGTGGACGCGTGGAAGGACCGCGTGGGCGAGCTGGTCACCGGCATCGTCAAGCGCGCCGAGCGCGGCAACATCTACGTCGACCTGGGCGGCAACGCCGAGGCCTTCATCCCCAAGGACAAGGGCATCCCGCGCGACGTGCTGCGCGCCGGCGACCGCGTGCGCGGCTACTTGTTCGACGTGCGCCACGAGCCGCGCGGCCCGCAGCTGTTCATCAGCCGCGCCGCGCCCGAGTTCATGATCGAGCTGTTCAAGCTAGAGGTGCCGGAAGTGGGCCAGGGCCTGGTCGAGATCAAGGCCTGCGCGCGCGACCCGGGCGATCGCGCCAAGATCGCGGTGGTCGCCTACGACACCCGCACCGACCCTATCGGCGCCTGCATCGGCATGCGCGGCTCGCGCGTGCAGGCGGTGTCCAACGAGCTCAACGGCGAGCGCGTGGACATCGTGCTGTGGAACGACAATCCGGCCAATTTCGTCATCAACGCCATGGCCCCGGCCGAGGTGCAGTCGATCATCGTCGACGAGGAAAAGCACTCCATGGACCTGGCCGTGGCCGAGGACCGGCTGGCCCAGGCGATCGGCAAGGGCGGCCAGAACGTGCGCCTGGCCAGCCGCCTGACCGGTTGGCAGTTGAACGTGATGACCCAGGACCAGGTGTCGGCCAAGTCCGAAGCCGAGCAGGCGGTGGCCCGCCAGCTGTTCGTGGACAAGCTGGAAGTGGACGAGGAGATCGCCACGATCCTGGTCGCCGAAGGCTTCAACACGGTGGAGGAAATCGCCTACGTGCCGGTCGGCGAGCTGCTGGCGGTGGAGGGCTTCGACGAGGACATCGTCGAGGAGCTGCGCGCCCGCGCCCGCGACGCGCTGCTCAACGAGGCGCTGGCCGAGGAGGAAAGCCTGGCCGAGAACCAGCCGTCCGACGACCTGCTGGCGCTGGAGGGCATGGACGACGACACCGCGTTCGCGCTGGCCGCTCACGGCGTGCGCACCAGCGAGGAGCTGTCCGACCTGGCGGCCGACGAGGTGGTCGAGTTCGGCATCGAAGGGCTGGACGAGGAGCGCGCCGCCGCCCTCATCCTGGCCGCCCGCGCCGAGGAGATCGCCCGCCTGGAGCGGGGCGCATGAGCGCCGCGCGGACCCGCGTGGAATGCGGCCGATGAGCCGGCAATGAGCCCCGCCCTGCACGAGACAGGGCTAGAATCCGCGTTCCCTTCGCGCTAGGCGGGGGGCGCATACGAAGGTCACAGGATCCGAATGACGCAGCAAACCACCATCCGCAAGCTCGCCGCACTGGTCAACACGCCGGTCGAAAAACTGCTCGAGCAGCTGGCCGAGGCCGGCATGAGCTTCAGCGGTCCCGACCAGGAAGTGACCAGTACCGAGAAGATGAAGCTGCTCGGCTTCCTGCGCCGCACCCACGGCAAGACCGAAGCGCTCGCCGAGGACGCCACCGCGCCGAAGAAGATCACGCTCAACCGGCGCAAGGTGCAGGAAGTGACGGTGGCCGCCGGCCGCAGCAAGACCACGGTCAATGTGGAGGTGCGCCAGAAGCGCACCTACATCAAGTCCGACGAACCGTCCGTTCCCGCCGGCCCGGTCAGCGACGAGCGCGCCGAGGTGCTGCGCAAGCTGGAGGAATCGCGGCAGCGCAATCTGGAAGAACAGCAGCGGCTGGCGGAGACCGACCGCAAACGCGCCGAGGAGCGCGATCGCGTGCGCCAAGACGAAGAAGCGGTGCGCCTCAAGGCCGAGGCCGAACGCGCCCGCGCCGATGCCGACGTGGCCGCGGCCGCCACCGGCGTCGCACCCGCGGGCGAGGAAGGCGCGGCGGCGCGTCCGGCCAAGGCCGGACACCACGTGCCCAAGCCGGCGGTGCGCAAGGATCCGCCGCGCGCG
>DATHAV010000332.1:0-3304 GCA_035296505.1 Pseudoxanthomonas sp. | reverse complement strand
GATTCCTGCGATAGTCCATAACGCTAAAATGTATAAGCTGATCCATTTTATTAAGCTCTCCCAGCGTCTCAATAACTGAGAATGGAAGATCTGCATTGAATGGATCCGTGAAAGCCAGATGTAAGCCGCCCCTATGTAACTTGCTTATTGCATTGCTTGCTGTTTTCTCGGCAGAACCGACCAAAGCGTCTACCTGCACTGCCCCAGCTTTTTTTAATCTCGTTTCGCAAGCGGCTACAAAATCTGCGTTGATGTCGCCGATCACGTATTTTTGAAATGGCGTACATGCTGCACTTTGCTTAGCAGCGACCACTGAGCTGCCGTCTACAACAATTTGGGTATCCTTTATTCGAGCTCGGCCTGGTCCACAATAGAGATCTATGAAGGCGGTTTCTTTCCCGTACTGCACCCAGAACTTCCGACGAGCGGAGTGAGATGCAAAGATGTATTTCTTTAACCGCTCATGCTTGTCCTCTACACCCCAGGCACCAATCAAACCTCTTACAAGACCATCTGATTGGTCTATGTCGTATTGATCCTTCTTTAGCTTAGCCACAGCAACTCCTTGCAGGTCTTTCAAGCGGACTTGGAATCACTCGTCGAACCGCAAATGCCGCACCGACTTGCCGTGGCGGCGGATCAGCTTCAGGGCCTCAATGCCGATGCTGATGTGGCGGTCGACGAAATCGGCGCTGATGCGCGCGTCCGAGGCCTCGGTCTTGACGCCCTCCGGCACCATCGGCTGGTCGGACACCAGCAGCAGGGCGCCGGACGGAATGCGGTTGGCGAAGCCGGCGGCGAAGACGGTCGCGGTCTCCATGTCGATGGCCATGCAGCGCAGCTTGCGCAGGTATTCCTTGAACTCGACGTCGTGTTCCCACACCCGGCGGTTGGTGGTGAACACGGTGCCGGTCCAGTAGTCGTGGCCGAGGTCGCGGATCATGGTCGACACCGCGCGCTGCAGCGCGAACGCCGGCAGCGCCGGCACTTCCGGCAGCAGGTAGTCGTTGCTGGTGCCCTCGCCGCGGATCGCGGCGATCGGCAGCACCAGGTCGCCGAGCTGGTTCTTGCGCTTCAGCCCGCCGCACTTGCCCAGGAACAGCACCGCCTTGGGCATGATCGCCGAGAGCAGGTCCATCATGGTCGCGGCATTGGGGCTGCCCATGCCGAAGTTGATCATGCTGATGCCGTCGATGGTGGCGCTGGCCATGGGCCGGTCCAGCCCCACCACCGGCGCGCCGGTGAGCTGCGAGAACGCGTGCAGGTAGCCGCTGAAGTTGGTCAGCAGGATGTGTTCGCCGAACTTGTCCAGCGGCACGCCGGTGTAGCGCGGCAGCCAGTTGTCCACGATCTCGGTCTTTTCCTTCATCGTCGTCCTCTGTCTTTTTTTGCGGCGATTGTTGCACGCGGCGACTTCCCGCACTTGGCAGCGCCTCGCCGCAGGGTTAGCGTGCGCCATCGTTCATCGGGGATGACCATGGCTTCGACCTTCAACGGGACCCGCGTGGTTCTGGCGGCCGCACTCGGCCTGTTCGCGCTGCAGGCGTCCGCGGCGGAACGCAGATCGCGCTTCGTCCAGGACCCCTACCCGAGCACCTACCGCGCCATCGCCTCGGCGCCGGTGCTGATCCAGGGCGCCACCGTCCTCACCGGCGACGGCGCCCGCCTGGACGGGGCCGACGTGCTGCTGCGCGACGGCAAGGTGGCCGCGGTGGGCCGCGCGCTCGAGGTTCCGGAAGACGCCACGCGCGTCGACGGACGCGGCAAGTGGGTCACGCCGGGCCTGATCGACGTGCACTCGCACCTGGGCGTGTATCCCAGCCCGGGCGTGAGCGCCCACGGCGACGGCAACGAATCCACCTCGCCGGTCACCGCCAACGTCTGGGCCGAGCACTCGGTGTGGCCGCAGGATCCCGGCTTCCACACCGCGCTGGCCGGCGGCGTCACCGCGATGCAGATCCTGCCCGGCTCGGCCAACCTGGTCGGCGGGCGCGGAGTGACGCTGAAGAACGTGTCGGCGATCACGTACCAGGCGATGAAATTCCCGGGCGCGCCGTGGGGCCTGAAGATGGCCTGCGGCGAGAACCCCAAGCGCGTGTACGGCCAGAAGGGCGGGCCGGCCACGCGCATGGCCAATGTCGCCGGCTACCGCGCCGCCTTCATCGACGCCGCCGAGTACCGCAGGAAGAACACGGCCAAGCCGGCGCCCAGGCGCAAGCGCTGGTTCGAGCGCGCCAGCAGCCAAGCGTCGGCCGACGGCGCCGGCAACACCGGCGGCAAGCGCGACCTCAAGCTCGACACGCTGGCCGCGGCGATCGACGGCGACATCCTGGTGCACATCCACTGCTACCGGGCCGACGAGATGGCCGCGATGCTCGACCTGGCCAAGGAGTTCGGCTTCAAGATCGCGGCATTCCACCACGGGGTGGAGGCCTACAAGCTGGCCGACCGGCTGGCGAGCGAGGGCGTGTGCGGCGCCCTGTGGGCCGACTGGTGGGGCTTCAAGATGGAGGCGCTGGACGGCATCCAGGAGAACATCGCGCTGGTCGACCGTCCCGCCGGGGGCTGCGCCATCGTGCATTCGGATTCGGACGAAGGCATCCAGCGGCTCAACCAGGAGGCGGCCAAGGTGATGGCCAGCGCGCGCCGCGCCGGGCTGGAGATTCCGCCGGAGCGGGCGATCCGCTGGATCACCTCCAACGCCGCCAAGTCGCTCGGCATCGATGCGCAGACCGGCACCCTGGCGCCGGGCAGGATGGCCGACGTGGTGCTCTGGAACCAGAATCCCTTCAGCGTGTACGCGCACGCCGAGCAGGTGTACGTCGACGGCGCCCGCGTCTACGACCGCGGCGACCGCAGCCGGCAGCCGAGGTCGGACTTCATGCTCGGCCATGGCGCGGTCGACGGAGGCGCGCCGTGAGCGCCCCTGGCTTCGTGCGGCGTGCGGGACTGCTGCTGGCGACGCTGTCGGCCGGTGCGCTGTGCGCCGGTAATGCGGTCGCCGCGGACGTGCTGATCCGCAACGCCACCGTGCACACCGCCGGACCGCAGGGCACGCTGCGCAATGCCGACGTGCTGCTGCGCGGCGAGCGCATCCTGCAGGTCGGCAGCGGACTGGCCGCGCCGGCCGGCGCCGGCATCGTCGAAGCCGACGGCCGCCCGCTGACCCCGGCGCTGTTCGGCGGCATCACCGAGATCGGCATCGAGGAAGTGTCGGGCGAAGCCGCGACCGTCGACAGCGCGGTCAGCCTGGGCCAGCAGCCGATGCGTCCCGAGTTCGACGTCACCCTGGCCTACAACCCCG
>DATHAV010000331.1:0-2287 GCA_035296505.1 Pseudoxanthomonas sp. | reverse complement strand
CTGACACTGACTAGCCGACCGCCCGACCGCCTGACCGCCCGACCGCACATTCCCACCATGCCCGCCAGCTTCCTCTTCTACGACCTGGAAACCTTCGGCGGCGACCCGCGGCGCACGCGCGTCGCTCAGTTCGCTGCGGTGCGCACCGACGCCGATCTGGTGCAGGTGGAGGAGCCGGTCTGCTTCTTCGTGCGGCCGGCCGACGACCTGCTGCCCTCCCCCGGGGCCACGCTGGTGACCGGCATCACGCCGCAGCACGCGCTGCGCGAAGGCATCGCCGAGGCCGAAGCCTTCGCCCGCATCGCCGAGGAGCTGTCGCGGCCGGAAACTTGCACCTTGGGCTGGAACTCGCTGCGCTTCGACGACGAATTCATCCGCCACGGGCTGTTCCGCAACTTCCACGACCCGTACGAGCGCGAGTGGCGCGGCGGCAACTGCCGGTGGGACCTGCTCGACGCGATGCGCCTGGCCCACGCGCTGCGCCCGGAGGGCCTCGTGTGGCCGCGGCGCGAGGACGGCGCGACCTCGTTCAAGCTCGAGCACCTGGCCCTGGCCAACGGCGTACGCCAGGGCGACGCCCACGAAGCGCTGTCCGACGTCCACGCCACGCTGGGTCTGGCGCGCCTGTTCCGCGGGGCGCAGCCGCGGCTGTGGGACTACGCGCTGAAGCTGCGCGACAAGAGGTTCGCCGCGACCCTGCTCGACGCGACCGCGATGCAGCCGGCGCTGCACGTCTCGCAGCGCTACCCGGCCAGCCGCCTGTGCGCCGCGCCGGTGCTGCCGCTCGCGCGCCATCCCCGCATCGACAGCCGCGTGATCGTGTTCGATCTGGAGGGCGATGCGGACGCGCTGCTGGCGCTGGACGCCGATGAGATCGCCGACCGCCTGTACACCCCCGCCGCCGACTTGCCGCCGGGCGAAAGACGCATTCCGCTGAAGGAAGTGCACCTGAACCGTGCGCCGGCGCTGGTCGCGTGGCCGCACCTGCGAGGCGAGGACTTCGAACGCCTGCGCATCGACCGTGCCGCCGCCGAGGCCACCGCCGCGTGCTTGCGTCCGTTCGCCGACGCGCTGGCCGAGAAGATGCGCAGGGTATTCGGCAGCGAAACGGCGCGCGAGAAACCCGACCCGGACGCCGCGCTTTACGACGGCTTCATCAGCGACGGCGACAAGCGCCGCATGGCGCAGGTCCGGGCCACGCCGCCCGACCAGCTTCGCGGCCGCGACTTCGCTTTTGGCGACCCGCGGCTGGCTGAACTGCTGTTCCGCTACCGCGCCCGCAACTGGCCGCACACCCTCGACGCCGGCGAGCAGCAGCGCTGGGACGAGTATCGCCGCCGCCGCCTGGACAGCGACTGCGGGCTGTCGGAGTGCAGCTTCGAGACCTACGAGCAGGAAATCGCCGCGCTGCGCGTGCAGCACGCCGGCCAGGGCGACAAGCAGGTGCTGCTGGACCAGCTGCAGGCGTGGGCGCAGACGTTGCGCACGCAGCTGAGGTAGGAGCGATGTGTCCAAGCCTCAAATTGGCGGCGTGCCTGGTCCACGGATAATCTCTACGGATCGACGGAAACCGCATGACCGCCTATTTCTCCGACGCCAGCTTCAGGTTCCTGCGCGCGCTCGCCCGCCACAACGACAAGGAGTGGTTCGCGGCGCACAGGGCGCAGTACGAGGATCACGTGCGGCAACCGTTCCTGCGCCTGCTGAACGACCTGCAGCCCGACCTGTCCGGCATCAGCGCGCACTTCCGCTCCGATCCCCGGAGCGTCGGCGGATCGCTGTTCCGGATCCATCGCGACGCGCGTTTTTCCAACGACAAGTCGCCGTACAAGTCGTGGCAAGGCGCGCGCCTGTACCACGAGCGGCGCAAGCAGGTGCCGGCGCCGTCGTTCTACCTCCACCTGCAGCCGGGCGAATGCTTCGTCGGCGCCGGCCTATGGCACCCCGAGCCCGACACCCAGCGGCGCGTGCGCCAGTTCATCTTCGACAACCCGGGCAGTTGGAAGGCGGCGGCGCACGCGCCCGCCTTCCGGCGCCGGTTCGAGTTCGAGGCGAGCGAGGTGCTGGTGCGGCCGCCGCGCGGGTTCCCCGCGGATTTCGAGTTCATCGACGACCTCAAGCACCGCAACTTCGTGTTCTGGCGCGCGATCGACGACGCCGCGATGACCGGTCCGCGGCTGCGGCAGACGCTGGTCAAAGACCTGGCCGCGCTGGCGCCGTTCACCGATTACCTGTGCGCGGCGCTGGACTTGGAATTCTGATCGGCTACTCTTTGGGCGACGCGCCG
>DATHAV010000330.1:0-4239 GCA_035296505.1 Pseudoxanthomonas sp. | reverse complement strand
GCCCCCATTTTCGCTCAGCCCAGATGCCCCAGGGGCAGGGCGCGGGTCTGCTTGACCGTGCGCAGCACGAAGCTGGAATTGACGTCGGCCACACCGGTGGCGTTGATCAGCTTGTCGAGCAGGAACCGGGAGAAATGCTCCAGGTCCTGGACCATCACCTGCAGCAGATAGTCCATGTCCCCGGTCAGGGCGTGGCAGGCGACCACCTCGTCCCACTGGTTCACCCCTTCGATGAAGCGGTCCAGGCCCAGCTGGCCGTGCTTCTCCAGCTGCACGCGGACGAAGGCCTGCAGCCCGAGGCCCACCGCCTTGGGCGCCACCAGCGCGGCGTAGCCGCTGATCACGCCGCCGCCCTCCAGCCGCTGGATACGGCGCAGGCAGGCCGAGGGCGACAGGTTCACCTGCACGGCGATGTCCGCGTTGCTGGCACGGCCGCCCTTCTGCAGCAGCGCCAGCAGGCGCAGGTCGATGCGGTCCAAGGCCAGGCTGGTGCTCATAAAATGTTCGATTTCGGTTATAGGCGCACGAATAGTGCGCCAGGCCCCGCGCTGCGCGCAACTTCGCAAGCCTGTTGCGCGCCGCTGTCGCTACCATGCGATGGACACTAACGGAACAACGCCATGAACGAGCCGCGCCGCGTCGAACGCCAGGAAACCGACAAGGGCTACGTGCCTGTGTACACCACCGCCGTGGTCGAGCAGCCCTGGGAAACGTACACCGCCCAGGACCACGCCACCTGGGGCACGCTGTACCAGCGCCAGCGCGAGCTGCTGGTGGGGCGGGCCAGCGAGGAGTTCCTGCAGGCGCAGGACGAGATGGGCATGAGCCCGGACGCGATCCCGCGCTTCGGCTCGTTGAATGAAGTCCTGGGCGCCGCCACCGGGTGGACTCTGGTCTGCGTCGAAGGCCTGCTGCCGGAGCTCGACTTCTTCGACCACCTGGCCAACCGCCGTTTTCCGGTCACCTGGTGGATCCGGCGCCCGGACCAGATCGACTACATCGCCGAGCCGGACCTGTTCCACGACCTGTTCGGCCACGTGCCGCTGCTGATGAACCCGGTGTTCGCCGACTACATGCAGGCCTACGGCAGGGGCGGGGTCAAGGCGCACGGCATCGGCCCCGAGGCGCTGGTCAACCTGACCCGCCTGTACTGGTACACGGTCGAATTCGGCCTGATCGACACGCCGAAGGGCCTGCGCATCTACGGCAGCGGCATCGTTTCGTCCAAGGGCGAGTCGCTGTACTCGCTCGGTTCGGCGGCCCCCAACCGCATCGGCTTCGACCTGGAGCGGGTGATGCGCACGCGCTACCGCATCGACACCTTCCAGAAGACCTACTTCGTCATCGACGGTTTCGAGCAGCTGATGGACGCCACGCGCCCGGACTTCACTCCGATCTACGAACGCCTGGCGCGGCAGGAGGCGCTGCCGGCCGGTCGCGTGCTGGACGGCGACCGGGTGTTCACGCGAGGCACGGGCGAGGGCTGGGCCACGGATGCGGATGTATAGAAGGCGGAGCGGCGGCTATCTGCTGCTTGCTGGCGTTTAATCCGTTGACGGCGTTGCACGCCGGCTGCGAACTACGAATCTCTGCCATCCGCAGCGTTCTTCCAGCGCGTGGCGAATGAGGCGATCAGCATTCATGGACGCCAGCGGCATCGCGCCAAGCCACGCCGGGCGATGATGGACCCATGACCGATCGGTCCCTCGTCCGCAGCTTCGCCTGCCTGCTCTCGCTTGCCTGCTGCAGCGCCGGGGCGCAAACGGCGCCGGCCGTACCGGGCGATAACGCCGTCACGCTCGATCGCGTGGTGGTCGACGCCACCCGCCTGCAGGGCGTCAATACCTTCGACACGCCGGCGTCGATCGACATCATCGACCTGCGCCAGGACAGCAGCCGCGCCGGGACGAACCTGTCCGAGCGGGTCGGGGGCGTTCCCGGACTGCTGGCGCGCGACCGGCAGAACCATGCGCAGGACACCCAGCTGTCGATCCGCGGCTTCGGCGCGCGCTCCACCTTCGGCGTCCGCGGCGTGCGTCTGTTCGCCGACGGCATTCCGGCGACCCTGCCCGACGGCCAAGGCCAGCTTTCGCACTTCAACCTCGCCGCGGGCGACCGCATCGAGATCGTGCGCGGGCCGTTCTCGGCGCTGTACGGCAACTCGTCGGGGGGCGTGGTGCAGATCTTCAGCGCGCGCGGCGAGGAACCGGACCGGCTGGATCTGGACCTCGGCGCCGCCAGCCATGACGCCTACAGCGCCAGCGCGCGCCTGCTGGGCGCGCGCGGCGGCTTCGGCTACAGCCTCGCCGGCTCGGTGCTCGACACCCGTGGCTACCGTGAGCACAGCGCGGCGCGGCGCGAGTCCGCCAATGCCAAGCTCAGCCTGGAGCTGGGCGAAGGGGAACTGGACCTGCTGTTCAACCACCTCGACCTGGACGCGCTCGATCCGCTGGGCCTGACCTGGGCCCAGGTGCGGGAGGATCCACGCCAGGCCATCGGGGCGGCCACCGAATTCGATACCCGCAAGATCGTGCGCCAGGACCAGGCCGGGGCGGTGTTGACGCGCGACTTCGGCGACGGCCACCGGCTGCGCGTGCTCGGCTACGGCGGACGGCGGCAGGTGGAGCAGTTCCTGCCGGTGCCGCGCGGCGCCCAGGCCAACCCGCTCAGCGCCGGCGGCGCGATCGACCTGGACAGCGACTACCGCGGCGTCGACGCGCGCTGGAGCTGGCGCGGCGAACTCGGGCGGCGGCCGTTCGAGTTCACCGCCGGCGCCAACCTGGACCGGCAGGACCAGCGGCGGCGCGGCTACGAGAACTTCGTCGGCCCGACGCTGGGCGTGCGCGGCGCGCGGCGCCGCGACGAGAACAACGCGGTCCGCAGCTTCGACCGGTACGCGCAGGCCTGGTGGAAGTTCGCGCCGCGCTGGTCGCTGCTGGCCGGCGTGCGCCACAGCGAGGTCGAATTCGAGGCACGCGACCGCTTCGTCACCGCGGCCAATCCCGACGACAGCGGTGGCGTGCGCTATCGCCGGACCACGCCGGTAGCGGGACTGATGTTCGACGCGGGCGAGAACCTGCGGCTGTACCTGTCGGCCGGCCGCGGGTTCGAGACGCCCACCTTCAACGAACTTGGGTACCGCGCCGACGGCGGCGCCGGGCTGGCGTTCGAGCTGCGGCCGGCGGTGAGCCGCAATGTCGAATTGGGCGCCAAGTGGCGCAACGACCGGGGCGCACGCGCGCAGGCGGCGCTGTTCCGCGCCGATACCGACGACGAACTGGCGGTGGCGCGCAACGCGGGCGGACGCAGCAGCTTCCGCAATGTCGGATCGGCGCGCCGGCAGGGACTGGAGGCTTCATTGGACCTGCCGCTGTCGGCGCAATGGCAGGTCCAGCTGGCCTACACCTTCCTGGACGCGGAGTTCCGCAGTCCGTACCTGACGTGCACCGGCGCCGGCTGCACGGTGCCGGCGACGCCGGTGCGCGCGGGCTCGCCGATTCCCGGCGTGGCCCGGCAGCAGGTGTTCGCACGCGCGCAGTGGCAGGAGGGCCCGTGGAGCGCGGCGCTCGAGGCCAGCGGCCTGGGGAAAGTAACGGTCAACGACATCGCCAGCGAATCGGCGCCGGGCCATGTCCTGCTGAACCTCGAGGCCTCGCGCCAGTGGACGCTCGGCGGCGGCACGCTGCGCGGCTTCGTGCGCGTGGACAACCTGCTGGACAAGGCCCACATCGGCTCGGTGATCGTCAACGAAGGCAACGGCCGCTTCCACGAACCCGGCCCCGACCGCACGCTGCTGCTCGGCGCGCAGTGGCGCGGCGCGCGCTGAGCCCGCACCGGCGAATGCTTTAGCGGGCGGCGAAGGTGCCGTGGAACCCCAGCGGCACCGTGTACGGCAGCCAGGCTTGCGCCAGCGGCCCGCCCTGCACGCGCTGCGCGTCCAGCACCGCGATGCCGCTGCGGCCGCGCGGGCTGTCCAGCAGCGTTCCCACCAGCCAACCGTCGCCGGGCCGGGCGCTGCCGGGGCGCGGCACGAATACGTGCTCCTCGGCCATCACCGCTTCGCCGTAGGCATGCACCTGGCGGCGTTCGCGCGCCAGGTCCAGCGAGGCCACGGCATTGAAGCAGGGCGTGCTGCGCGCGCCCTCGTTGGTCGGCGCGTACAGCAAAACGCCACGGTCGGACCGGGCGCGCGGGTCGAACATCGGGAACTCGATGTCGCGGAATCCCGTGCCCACCCAG
>DATHAV010000329.1:0-16128 GCA_035296505.1 Pseudoxanthomonas sp. | reverse complement strand
AAGGTAAAATCACCATGCGTCACTACGAAGTCGTGTTCATGGTCCATCCGGACCAGAGCGAGCAAGTCCCCGCCATGATCGAGCGCTATAAGGCGCTGGTCGAAAACGGCGGCGGCAAGATCCACCGCCTGGAAGACTGGGGCCGCCGCCAGCTGGCGTACCCGATCCAGAACCTGGTCAAGGCCCACTACGTGCTGTTCAACATCGAGGTCGAACAGGCCGTGCTGGCCGAGCTGACCGAGAGCTTCCGCTTCAACGATGCGGTGCTGCGCCACCTGATCATGAAGCGCGACGCGGCCGACACCGAGATGTCGATCATCATGAAGAGCAAGGACGAGAAGGGCGACAAGCCCGAGCGTCGCCGGCGCGATGGCGAGGAAGGCGAGGCTGTCGAGGCCGCCGCCATCGATTCCGACACCGCCGAAGCCGCCTAAGGAGCATCACATGTCCAAGTTCTTCCGTCGCCGCAAGTTCTGCAAGTTCACCGCCGAGGGCATCAAGGAGATCGACTACAAGGATCTCAACCTCCTGCGCCAGTACCTCACCGAGACCGGCAAGATCGTGCCGAGCCGCGTCACCGGCACCAAGGCGCGCTACCAGCGCCAGCTGTCGACCGCGGTCAAGCGTGCGCGCTTCCTCGCGCTGATCCCCTACACCGACAACCACGACGTCTGATCTCGCGCGTCCCTACAGAAGTCGCGCGTCCCCTGCAGAAGTAGGGACGCGCATCGAACGGTCATTCGGACAGCCACCGCTGCGGGCGCGAGTCCGCTAACGAATACGGAGTTACCATGCAACTGATCCTCCTGCAGAAAGTGACCAACCTCGGCGTCCTCGGCGACAAGGTCACGGTCAAGCCCGGCTACGGGCGCAACTACCTGGTGCCCCAGGGCAAGGCCGTGCCGGCCACCGCCGCCAACGTCGCCGAGTTCGAAGCCAGGCGCGCCGACTACGAAGCCAAGGCCAAGAAGGGGCTCGACGAGGCCGAAGCGCGCCGCGCCAAGCTCGACGGCGCCAGCGTCACCATCAGCGCCAACGCCGCCACCGAAGGCAAGCTGTTCGGCTCGGTCGGTCCGCGCGATATCGCCGATGCCTTCACCAAGGCCGGTCATCCGCTGGAGAAGAGCGAGGTCATCCTGGGCGAAGGCGCATTCCGCCATATCGGCGAGTACGACGTGCTGGTCCACCTGCATGCCGACGTCGAGACCACGGTCAAGGTCGTCGTTATCCCCGAGACCTGATCGACTCTTTCAAGCGGTTTATGCGGGCGCTTCGGCGCCCTTTTTTGCCTGAGGCTCTTCCGGGTCTCATGAAGGCCGGCAAAAGGAGCGGGTGAGACACGCAGGCGGTCCACACGTATGCGTCGTTTCAATAGCAGCGGATGCCCTTGCTGAATCCCGCGCTGCGCGCGCGCCGCGCATGCGGCGAGCGGAACGACCGGCGCGCGTTCTTTTGGCCGCTTTTCCTGGCGTAAGCAAAAACTGACTCGCGCGCGGCGGCGGCACCGTGCGCGTCTCAACCGCAGAGACCGCCGCAGGCTACAACAAGGGCGACTTATCCACAGCTTGTGCCATAGCGAGCGCACAGCGTGAGCGCCTACGATGGCCGGCCGGGGCGTGCGCGCTTGCTCCAATAGAACGCAGGAACTCGAAATCCGATGTCAGCACGCCCCAATTTCCGCTACGACCAGCACGAGGCCCGGATCGAGCAACTGCGCGTGCCGCCGCATTCGATCGAGGCCGAACAGGCGGTGCTGGGCGGGCTGATGCTCGCGCCCGAGGCCTACGACCGCATCAACGACAAGCTCAACGACGTCGACTTCTACCGCCGCGACCACCAGCTGATCTACCGCGCGATCGGCGAGCTGGCGGAAAAGAACCGGCCCTACGATGCGGTGACGCTCGGCGAATGGTTCGAATCGCAGGGCCAGATCGAGCAGGTCGCCGGCGGCGCCTATTTAGTGGAGCTCGCCAGCACCACGCCGTCGGCGGCCAATATCGCCGCCTACGCGGAAATCGTGCGCGACAAGGCGGTGATGCGCCAGCTGATCGAGGTCGGCACGGCGATCATCAACGACGGTTTCCAGCCCGGCGGCCGCGACAGCGCCGAACTGCTGGCCAAGGCCGAGCAGGAGGTGTTCGCCATCGCCGAGGCCGGCGCGCGCGGGCGGACCGACTTCACCGCGGTCAACACCGCGCTCAAGGACGCGTTCGAAGTGCTGCAGAGCCGCTTCGAGAGCGGCGGCAGCATCACCGGCCTGCCCACCGGCTACCACGACTTCGACGAGATGACCGCGGGCCTGCAGCCCACCGACCTGCTGATCCTGGCCGCGCGCCCAGCCATGGGCAAGACCACGCTGGCGCTCAACATCGCCGAGTACGCCGCGATCAAGTCGAAGAAGGCGGTGGCGGTGTTCTCGATGGAAATGTCCGCCTCGCAGCTGGCCCTGCGCCTCATCAGCTCCAACGGCCGGGTCAACGCCACCCGCCTGCGCACCGGCCAGCTGGAGGACGAGGACTGGAGCCGCGTCACCAGCGCGATCCGCATGCTCAAGGAAACCAAGATCTTCATCGACGACACGCCGGCGCTGTCGCCGGAGGTGCTGCGCTCCAAGGCGCGGCGCCTCAAGCGCGAGCACGACCTGGGGCTTATCGTCATCGACTACCTGCAGCTGATGGCGGTGCCCGGCAACAGCGAGAACCGCGCGACCGAGATTTCCGAGATCTCGCGTTCGCTCAAGGGCCTGGCCAAGGAGTTGAACGTGCCGGTGATCGCGCTGTCGCAGCTCAACCGCTCGCTGGAGACGCGCGCCGACAAGCGCCCGGTGATGGCCGACCTGCGCGAGTCCGGCGCCATCGAGCAGGACGCGGACGTCATCGTCTTCATCTACCGCGACGAGTACTACAACAAGGAATCGCCCGACAAGGGCCTGGCCGAAGTCATCATCGGCAAGCAGCGCAACGGCCCGACCGGCTCGATCAAGCTCAAGTTCTTCGGCGAGTACACGCGTTTCGACAACCTGGCGCACGATTCGGTGGGCAGCTTCGAATGATCCGCGGCCGCGGTGCAGCCGGCCTGCGGGTTCCAACGGAATATCGGCTTTCGTGGCCGGTGGTTAGCGGCTTCTTCGCATAGCCGCAGCCGGCCCGGCTCGTGCACGCGCATGCAGCGCCGCAGTCGCTACCGCGCCAGGCGGGACCGCTACAATTTGCGGATGTCCGATCGTTCCCCGCCCGCCGCGTCCGGCCAGACCCCCTCTTGTCGCGCCGAGGCCAGCGATCGTCCCACGCGCATTCGCGTCGACCTTGATGCATTGACGCACAACTTGAAGGCGCTGCACGGCCACGTCGGCGTCCCCCTCATGGGCATCGTCAAGGCCAATGCCTATGGCCATGGCCTGGTGCCGGTCGCCAAGCATCTCGAGGACCAGGGCATCGCTCAGCTGGGCGTGGCCTTCGTGGAGGAGGGGCTGGCCCTGCGCCGCGCCGGGGTGAAAGTCCCGATCCTGGTGCTGGGCGGCATCCACGCGCCGCAGGTGACCCGGTTCCTCGTCCACGACCTGGAAGTGACCGTTTCTTCGATCGACAAGCTGCGTCAGGTGGAGCAGGCCGCGGAGTCCATCGGCCGCAGGGCGGTGATCCATCTGAAGATCGATACCGGCATGGAGCGCATCGGCGTGCACAGCGAGCGCGCGGCGCCCTTCATCGAAGCGGCGGCGGGTTCGCGATGGTGCGAGGTGAAGGGCGTCTATTCGCATCTCGCCTGTTCCGACGACCCCGCCTCGCCGATGACCGGCGTGCAGCTGCAGCGGTTCCTGGACGCCTGCGGCCATTTCGAGCGCATCGGCGCGCCGATGCCGATCCGGCACTTGGCCAATTCCGGCGGAGCGCTGCATTTCCCGGACACCTGGCTGGACATGGTGCGCCCGGGCATCGCGCTGTACGGCGTGCTGCCCGATCGCGCCTCGCGCGCGACCGTGGCGCTGCGTCCGGCGCTGTCGCTGGTGTCGAGCGTGGTGTACTTCAAGGTGGTGGAAAAGGGCCGCACCGTGAGCTATGGAGCGACCTGGACGGCCGCCAACGACACCCGCGTCATCACGCTTCCGATCGGCTACGGCGACGGCTATCCGCGGTCGCTGTCCTCGCGCGGCGAAGTGCTGGTCGGCGGACATCGCCATCGCATCGTCGGCCGCGTCTGCATGGACCAGTTCATGGTGGACATCGGTCCGTCGGGCACGGCGTACAACGGCGACGAAGCGGTGCTTATCGGGCGCCAGGGAGATTGCGCCATCGGCTGCGAGTCGGTGGCGGTGGCGGCCGGCACCATTCCCTACGAAATCCTCACCGGCCTCAACGAGCGCATCCCGCGGCAGTACGTCGGCGGCCGCTGAGCCTTCGTACTGGCGCACTACCGAGAGAAGCACGCTGATGCCCACCGCCATCGTCTGGTTCCGCAACGACCTGCGACTGTCCGACAACCCGGCCCTGCGGGCGGCGCTGGACCAAGGCCATGCGCCAATTCCGCTCTATATTCACGCGCCGGACGAGGAAGGCGGCTGGGCGCCCGGGGCGGCTTCGGACAGCTGGCGCCACCATGCGCTGGAGGCGCTGGACGCGGACCTGCGGCGCCCCGGTTCGCGCCTGCTGCTGCATCGCGGGCCCAGCCTGGCCTGCCTGCAGTGGCTGGTCGAGCGCAGCGGCGCCCAGGCGGTGTTCTGGAATCGCAAGTACGAGCCCGCGACCCAGCCGCGCGATGCGCTCATCAAGCAGCAGCTCAAGGACCAGGGATTGCGGGTGGAGAGCTGCAACGCCGCGCTGCTGTTCGAACCTTGGTCGTTGGCGACCCAGCAGGGCGGGCCGTACCGGGTGTTCACCCCGTTCTGGCGCAGCGCGCTGGGCCGCCTGGAGGCGCGGCCGCTGACCGAGGCCCCGGCGACGATGCCCCAGGTACCGGAGGCGCTGGCGGGCGAGGCGTTGGAGGCGCTGGGACTGCTGCCGCGCCCGCGCTGGGACCGAGGATTCTGGGGCACCTGGCAGCCGGGCGAGGCCGGTGCGCTCGAAGCGCTGGAAGTGTTCGTCGACGGCGCGCTGCGCGGCTACCGCAGCGACCGCGACCGCCCCGACCGCGTCGGCACTTCGCGCCTGTCGCCGCATCTGCATTTCGGGGAGATCGCACCGTGGCGCATCGTCGCGCGGCTGGAGCAGGCGCGTAGCGCGGCCAACGCCGCCGACATGGACACGTATATCCGCGAGCTGGGCTGGCGCGAGTTCGCCTACCACCTGCTGCACCACTTTCCGCATACCACCACGCAGAACCTCAACCCGCGTTTCGAACGCTTCGAATGGGCAACGCCGGACGCGGCGCGCCTGGAGGCGTGGCAGCGCGGCCGCACTGGCGTGCCGATCGTCGACGCCGGCCTGCGCGAGATGTGGAGCAGCGGCTTCATGCACAACCGCGTGCGCATGATCGTGGCCAGCTACCTCACCAAGCACATGCGCGTGCACTGGCTGGAGGGCGCGCGCTGGTTCTGGGACGCCCTGGTGGATTCGGACCTGGCCAACAACACGCTGGGCTGGCAGTGGGTCGCCGGCACCGGGGCCGACGCCTCGCCGTACTTCCGCGTGTTCAACCCGGTGACGCAGGCGCAGAAGTTCGATCCCGACGGCGCCTACATCGCGCGCTGGGTGCCCGAGCTCGCGCCGCTGCCGCTGCCCGCTCGTTTCGCGCCCTGGGAGCATCCGGCGCTGTCGCGGCGACTGTCGCCCGGCTATCCGTCACAACCCATCGTCGACCTCGCGCAGGGCCGCGACGCCGCGCTGGCCGCGTACAAGGGCAGCGCGTAAAGGGTTTACGCGTCGGCATAGGCCGGCGAAAGCATCGCGTTGACCCTGCCGGCAGCGCATGTTTCACTCGGGCGGGGAGAGGAGAGCACGATGGCCACCAGCAAGACGCCGAGAAAACCGCGTCGCGAACCCATGTCGCGGGTCGACACCGCGTGGCTGCGCATGGAGCGGCCGACCAATCCGATGATGATCACCGGCGTGCTCATGTTCGACGAGCCGATGAGCCTGGAGCGCCTGCGCAAGGTGGTGAAGAAGCGTTTCCTGGGGTATCCGCGCTTCCTGCAGAAGGCGGTCGAGACGCCGGCCGGCGCGGCCTGGCTGGAGGACGAACATTTCGACTTGGACTGGCACGTCTGCCACTCGGCGCTGCCCGGGCGCGGCGACCGCAGGTCCGAGAAGAAGGCGCTCGCGCGCTTCGTCAGCCAGCTGGCGTCCTCGCCGCTGGACAAGAGCAAGCCGCTCTGGCAGTTCCAGCTGGTCGAGAAATACGGCCGGGGTTCGGCGCTGGTGGCGCGCATCCACCACAGCTACGCCGACGGCATCGCCCTGGTGCAGGTGCTGCTGTCGCTGACCGACACCACGCGCGATCACGACAAGGGCAGCGACCTGCGCGCGGCGTGGCTCAAGCAGGATGGCGCCGAGGTGGTGCGGCGCGTCGGCGCCATCGACCGCTATCTGCAGATCGGCGGCAAGGTGCTGGGCAAGGGCCTGGACATGGTCCAAGACCCCACCCTGGCGACCATGCTGGCCAAGGAGGGTGGCGAGATCGGCCGCGAGCTGCTGGCGGCGCTGGCGCTTTCGGACGATCCGCCGACCATGCTGCGCGGCCGCCTGGGGGTGAGCAAGCGCGTGGCCTGGGCCGAGCCGCTCAACCTGGATGATGTCAAGGCAGTAGGCCGCGCCTGCGACTGTACGGTCAACGATGTGCTGATGGCCGCGGCCGCCGGCGCGCTGCGCGGCTACATGCTCGAACGCGGCGAGAACCTGGACGGCGTGACCCTGCGCGCCACGGTGCCGGTCAACCTGCGCCCGCTGGAGCACGCCAAGAAACTGGGCAACCACTTCGGCCTGGTGTTTCTGGAGCTGCCGGTGGGCGAGGACAACCCGATGCGCCGGCTGGAGCATGTCCGCCGGTGCATGAACGATCTCAAGGATTCGCGGCAGGCCATGGTCGCGTTCGGGCTTCTGGCCGCCATCGGCATGGCGCCGGCGGCCGTCCAAAGGCTGGCGCTGGAGCTCTTCAGCCGCAAGGCCAGCGCCGTGGCCACCAACGTGCCCGGCCCGCAGCAGCCGCTGTACATGGGCGGCTGCAGAGTGCGGGAGATGATGTTCTGGGTGCCCCAGACCGGCTCCATCGGCATCGGCATCTCGATGATGAGCTACAACAACCGCGTGCATTTCGGACTGATCGCCGACGCCAAGCTGGTGCCGGATCCCGACGCGGTGATCCGGCGCTTCGGCCCCGAGTTCGACAAGCTGCTGTACCTGGCGCTGATGGGCAGCTGGGACCGGCGCGTCGGCGCCGACCAGGCGCGGGCGCTGCTGCCGGCCGAGGTCGAGGAAGTGTTCTGAGCACGGTCGTCTTTCGGTCATCGGCCCGCTGCGGTGCGACGTTGTCGTAGCGGCCATCACGCAGATGCGCTCCACGCCGCGCTCCCGCACTGAGAATTGCGCGCGCAGAGACCGTTGCTGAAGAAGCATCACCGCGCGGCGGACGTCGCCATGGCATGTTCAGCTTGGACTCGCGACACTAGCGCGCAGCCGATACCCAGGGATATCAATGAAGCATCCGATCCGATATTTCGTCCTCGCCGCCGCCCTGTTCGCCGGATCGGCGGCCGCCGGCGCGCGCGATGAGCTGAAGTCCTTCACCACCGGCCTCAAGGGCCTGGACGGCCGGTTCACCCAGCAGGTGTTCGATGCGTCCGGCAAGCTCAAGGAAACCTCCAGCGGCCGGGTTTCGATATCCGCGCCGCGGCTGTTCCGCTGGGAATACACCAAGCCGTATCCGCAGCTGATCGTCGCCGACGGCCGCAAGGTATGGGTGTACGACCCCGACCTGAAGCAGGCCAGCGTGCGCGAGCAGGGCGTGGAAGAGCAGAACAGCCCGCTGTCGGCGCTGATCGATCCGAGCAAGCTCGACCAGCAGTTCAACGTGAGCGAAACCGGCACGTCCGACGGCCTGCAGTGGCTGACCCTGACGCCGAAAACGGCCGCCGACGCCAGCTTCCAGTCGGCGCGCCTGGGCTTCACCCGCCAGGGCCTGAGCCGCATGGTCGTGGTCGACGCCGTGGACCAGCGCACCCAGATCGACTTCACCGGCTGGAGGCGCAACCCGTCCTTCGGGCGCGGTACCTTCAAGTACACGCCGGCCCAGGGCGTCGATGTGATCGGCGAAATCTAAAAAGTCGCATGCGATCCCGCCTGCACGGCGGGCCGAGAGGGCGGCGCTAGAATGCGCGAGTGCCCAGGCCCAAGGCAAAACCCGATGGCGATTCCGATCTGCTGAGCGTGGATCGCGGAAGTATGCGCCCGCTGGCCGAGCGCATGCGTCCGCGCAGCCTGGACGAGATGGTCGGCCAGCGCCGCCTGCTGGCCCCGGACAGCGCGCTGCGGCGCGCGGTGGCCGCGGGCCACGTGCACTCGATGATCCTGTGGGGCCCGCCGGGCTGCGGCAAGACCACCCTGGCGCTGCTGCTGGCCAGGTACGCCGACGCCGAGTTCAGGGCGATATCGGCGGTGCTCTCGGGCCTGCCGGATGTGCGGCAGGTGCTGGCCGAGGCCGCGCACCGGTTCGCCGACGGGCGGCATACGGTGCTGTTCGTCGACGAGGTCCACCGCTTCAACAAGGCGCAGCAGGACGCGTTTCTGCCGCACATCGAGCGCGGCACCATTATTTTCGTCGGCGCCACCACCGAAAACCCTTCGTTCGAACTCAACTCGGCGCTGCTCTCGCGCTGCCGCGTGCACGTGATGGAGGCGGTGTCGGCCGAGGACATCGTGCAGGCGCTGCGGCATGCGCTGGAGGACGACGAGCGCGGCCTGGGCGGGCAGGGGATCGAGGTTTCGGAACAATCCCTGGGCGAGATCGCGGGCGCGGCCGACGGCGACGTGCGCCGCGCGTTGACCCTGCTGGAGATCGCCGCCGAACTGGCGCTGGGCGAAGGCGGCCGAGTCACCGAACGCACCTTGGCGCAGGTGCTGGCTGACCGCACGCGGCGTTTCGACAAGGGCGGCGAACAGTTCTACGACCAGATCTCGGCGCTGCACAAGTCGGTGCGCAGCTCCAATCCCGACGCGGCGCTGTACTGGCTGGCCCGCATGCTCGACGGCGGCTGCGATCCCGGCTACCTGGCGCGGCGGATGACGCGCATGGCGGTCGAGGACGTCGGCCTGGCCGATCCGCGCGCGCTGCAGATGGCGATCGAAGCCTGGGACCCCTTCGATCCCCTGGGCAGTCCCGAGGGCGACTTGGCGCTGGCGCAGCTGGCGATCTACCTGGCCAGCACCGCCAAATCCAACGCCGGGTACGTGGCCTTCAAGGCGGCGACGCGCGACGTGCGCGAGTACGGCACGCAGGAGGTCCCGCTGCATCTTCGCAATGCGCCGACCAAGCTGATGAAGGAGCTGGGCTACGCCAAGGACTACCAATACGACCACGACAGCGAGCAGGGCGTGGCGCTGGACCAGACCGGATTCCCCGACGCGATGGGCGAACGCGTCTATTACCGGCCGGTCGAGCGCGGGCTGGAAATCAAGCTCAAGGACAAGCTGGACCGGCTGCGCGCCGCGCGGGCCGAGGCGATCAAGAACAAATCCTGACGCCTGCCGGCAGCGACCGACGATTTAGGCGGCGCACTCGCGGCGGCTGCGATGCGTCACGTTCCCCACCGCCGTCTCATCCGCGCTTTCTTGAATCGTCAGGGCGCCAGCTACCTCTTTAGGTTATCGTCGACCAGGTCAACGATGGCGCCGAGCGATGGGTTCTTGGGCAACTCCAGAGAGTCGAACGTGAAGCCGAGCCGCTCTTCCACGTCCATCATCAGATCGACCATGAGGATCGAATCGATGCGCAGCTCCTGTTGCGTGGTTTCCAGCGAAAGAGAGTCGGCCGGAACATCGAATCGCTCGGCAATCAGCAACTTGATGGTGTCGAAAATGTCGTCGCGCCGCATGTGGAAAGTCTCCAGGGCGCCTCAATCCTACAGACAACTGGAGCCGATGCGATGGACGGCATGACTCCAGAACAGCTGCGGGCTGCGGTCCAGAGCCAGGCAAGCATCCGGGCCAGGCTCGGCTTGCCCGTGGCTGCCTGCGCGCTCGCCATGACCCTTCTGGCGCCGCTCGGCGGCCCCGATCCAAATTTCGCCGCTGTTGCGGTCATAGGCCTGTACATGGCCTATGCCATAAGTGCGTATCTGCTGACCAAGCGTCCCGGTCGCCTACATTGGAAAGACATTGTCCTTGGGACGGCGGTCCTCGACCCATTGATCCTTTCCGGTTGGCTCCATGCCGCAGGCGAGCAGGGCATCCTGGTGTTGGGCTTCTACCTGTTCACCATCCTTGGCTTCGGGTTGCGCATCGGCCCCAGTCCCATGCGCGTGTGCCAGGCCGTTTCGATCCTTGGCTTCACGTTGGTTCTTTTCAATTCTCCGTTCTGGATGAACCATCTTTCGTTCGGCGTTTCCCACCTGGTGCTGCTCGTGGTCGTGCCCATGTACGCGGGGTCACTGATGAAAGAGCTGCGCCAGGCAGAACAGGAGAGCAAGGTCAAGAGCCAACTCCTGGCCAATGTCAGCCACGAGCTGCGCACGCCGCTTACCGGCATCGTCTCGGCGGCGCAGCTGCTGGAAGACAACGCGGTTTCGCCCGAAGACGCGCGTCTGGCCCAGTCCATCGTGCTGCTGTCGAGCTCCCTGGAGGCGGAAATAAACCAGCTGCTGGATGTTTCCAGGATCGCCATGCAGCCATTGGGGCCGCCGGCCCCTTTCCACCTGCGCTCGGTGATGGACAGCGTGCAGGTCGCGCTTCAGGAATCGGCCACCTCCAAGGGGCTCACGTTCATTGCCGATGTCGACCCGGCCATCAGGTACGAGGTAGTCGGACACGCGCGCGAGATGACCAGCGTACTGATGAACCTGGCCGGCAACGCGGTCAAGTTCACCCATCAAGGCACCGTCGCGGTGCACATCAAGCTGGTTTCGGAAGGCGAGGAATCCTGCCGCTTCTGGATCGGCGTCAAGGACACCGGCATCGGGATCGCGCAAGAGCACCAGAAGCGCCTTTTCGAGCCGTTCTATCGGGTCGATAACGGCGAGCGCCGGCAGTACCGCGGCACCGGGCTCGGGACCACGATCGCGATGGAACACGTTCGCCGCATGGGCAGCGAACTGCAGCTGACCAGCGCACCGGGCGAGGGATCGACCTTTTGGTTCGAAGTTACCCTGCCTATCTGCAAGCTCGAGAAGCCTCTCGTTCAGAGCGCGGCTGCGCCGATCGTTCCGCCCAAGTCCGTCCTCATAGCGGACGACAACCGTCTAAATCTCGAACTGCTGCGACAGATGCTGGCCAAGGACGGTCACTACGTCACGACGGCACGCTCGGGGAGGGAGGCCATCGAGCATCTCTCCAAGGGATCGTTCAATGTCGTCATGCTCGATTTCAACATGAGCGACATCGACGGCCTTAGCGTCTACCAGACCTACGCCTTTGGCAGGCTGTACCTGGCGCCGACCTTCTTTTTCACCGCCGATACCTCCGTCGGAACCGCCCGCAGGCTCAACGATTCCGGCGCGGCCGGGGTGGTGTACAAGCCGCTCACATTCGGCAAGCTCCGCGCCTCCATAGCCTCCCTGTTTCCAGGGGAGATCGCCGCTACCGCCCGCCACGAGCCGCAGCAGGACAAAGCGGCCGTTCGCCTTGCCCCGGTGCCGGTTGAACATGTCGATGTGGCCATGCTCGATACGCTGCGGGAGATCAAGGATCAACCGGATTTCATCTACGGGATGATCAGCGACGGCATGGCCGACATCGAGCAGTTGCTGGGTCTTCTGACCCTGTCGATCGACAGCGGTAATGTTTTCGCCATGCATCAACGTGCGCATGCGATGAAGGGCGTGGCCTTGAGCTTCGGCGCCCTTCGGCTCGCTGCTCAATGCGAGCGCCTGATGGCGGTGACCACGATCCAGCTGCAGGGTTCGAAAGATCGCCTGCGCGCCGAGGTTATCGCCAATGCGCACGCCGCATTGTCCGCGCTGGGCGAGCTGAGGGCGCAATTCGCGGATTCACCGTCTCGATTGGCCTGATTCGCCGGTTTCAGGCCGCGCCTGCTGTCTTGCGGCAGGATCGCTTTCCTGCAGCATGATCAGCATTTCCATGTTCCGGATCTGCTGTGGAGTCAGGTTCATGGCCAGTTCCACCCAATCGTCCACGATGACGACGCCCTCATCGTAATTGAGCGCCGCTTGGCGATAGCGGCTCTGCCGGACTTTGAGATGGACCTGCCGGTTCACCTCGTGTCTTGCGATAAAACGCTCCACGGCGAGCTCGCCTTCCCCGGCCCTGCAGATTTCGTCGATGACGCTCATTTCAAACAACTCTCTTGCCTTGTAGATGCGCTTGTTCGTCATCATGCGTTCGGCCTGCCTCGCGCCGACCCGGCCGGGCAACAGGCCCATCGCTCCAGTGCAGGGAAAAAGGCCGAGCATGATCTCGGGGAAGCCGAACTCACTGCGCTCCTCGGCGATGATGTGGTCGGTGCTCAACGCCATCTCGAACCCACCGCCCACGGCGCGGCCCTCCACCAGCGCGATCGAAGTGCTGCAGCCCTTCAATCGGGAGGCCCAAGCATGCATAAGGTTCAGGCACTCATCGAGTAGTCGCGCAACCGCGGTGCGTCCCGCTTCTCGATGCAGTGTCGAAAGAATCTCAGGTCGCCGCCGACGGAGAAGTAATCCGGATGCGTCGATTGAACGACCGTGTAGGGTGGGGCCGCCTCGCGTGCTCCAGCGGCGCCTATCAGCGAATCGAGCACGTCCTGGAACTCGCCCACGAGCGCCGGGGTAAAGTTCTGAAGCCCGCTTTTTTCGTCGGGGTTGAACTTGATCCACAGGGTGTCGGCCATCAAGGCGCGTTTTTCGGTAGTGACCCGTGGCGAGAAGCCGGCGTTCGGGAGAGAGTGGACAGCAGCGGTGTGGGAGGGCAGGGCGCTCATCAATGGATCCTCGTGGCGGACTAGGCGTGGTCAAGGGACACTGTCCTGGCTGCCTATGACCAGTGCAGCGTTGGTTCCGCCGAATCCACAGGAGAAGCTGACCGCCCTGTCGATGATGCTTTCCGTGCGAGGTGATTCGCCTACGTGGTTCAGGCTGCATTTTTCGTCCACCACGCCGATCGCTCCGCTCGCCGGCATGATGGATTCGTTGATGGCGACAACGGTAATCAGGCACTCGAGAGCGCTCGTGGCGCCCAGGAGATGTCCATGGACCGACTTGGTCGAGCTGACCGCCGCTGATTCTCGCGTGTCACCGAAGACCGCCCGTATCGCGGCGGCTTCTATCTCATCGCCCCCTCGGGTCGCCGTCGCATGCGCGTTGATGTACTGGATGTCCGCGGCCGTAATGCCCGCGCTGCGCAAAGCGTGCTCCAGACACCGAATTTGTCCTTGGGAAGCCGGTTGGCCTATATGGCTTGCGTCGCAAGCTACGCCGTATCCGAGCATGTACCCATGGCATTTCGCTCCACGCCGCTTCGCGGCCTCTTCCGCCTCCAAGACCAGAAAGGCGGCTCCTTCGCCCAGAACCAGCCCGGTCCTGTCCTTCGAAAACGGTTTGCAGGTCTTGCCGACATCGTCTGCATCCAGCTTCGCCAACGCCCTGGTTCCGTCGAACACCCCGATGAGCGCGTCCGTCAGCGGAGCTTCGGCTCCTCCAACGACGGCGATGTCCAAGTAGCCGTCCGCGATCGCGCGCATCGCTTCACCGATCGCGACTCCGGACGAAGCGCAGGCGCTCGCATGGGTCAGCACCGGACCGAGTATCCGGTTGCGGATGGCGATTTGCGCCCCTCCGGCGTTCGACATGATCGTCATGGCGGTAAAGGGCCGCGATTTCCGCTTGCCGTTCAGAATGACTTCCTCGCACCAGTTCTGGGCACTGGCCGCTCCGCCGTTGACATTGCCGTAGTACAGGCCGGCCCTTTCGCCGAATGAGGCGAACGACGCGATCCCGGCATCTTGGATCGCTTGTGCCGCAGCGACGATCGCCAGCTCGTGGCAACGCTCCAGAAAAGGGCGCTCGATGGCGCTGAATCCGTCGGAGAAGACCCCGTCCACGACACCCGCCGGATATCCGCCCCGCAGCTTTGGAAGGTCGATTCGCGTGATCCCCGAGCGCCCCGTGCGAAGCGAGGCCGCCACCTCCGCGATTGATTGGCCGATAGGGGAGAGAACCCCCATCCCGGTGATCGCCACACGGCGCTTTTCCACTCTTTGCTCCTTTGGGCCGCCTTCTATCCGGGCGGCTAAGCCGGACTCGCCCGGAATGGCCTTGGGGCTGGCTGCAATATCCGTGCGCCCACAGTAGAGGGCGGATTCCCCGCCTTGCAACTGTTCCTGGCTAGCGTCAAGTCTGTGCAGACGCGTTGTATGAGACCTGTCTGGACGGGTTGCAGCTTCCCTTGGAGCCGCCTAGACGGACTGGAGGCGTGACTTATAAAGTCCGCAAGTACATGGGCAGCCGTTCCGGCTACCAGGGCGCCATCTATCAGCGCGTGGATACCGGCGAGATCGTGGTCGCTCACCGCGGCACTGAGTTCGACCGGGAATTGGTCAAGGACGGAGTGCTGGCCGACGGCGGAATGGTGGCGGCGCGCACCAATTCGCAGATGGAAGATGCCATCGAATTGACCCAGCGCGCGCTAAATCGTGCAAAAGACCCAGAAAACCTCTCGAGGTATGGCCACACCCCCGAAGTCACCGTCACCGGCCACTCCCTCGGCGGGGTGCTGGCGCAGATCACCGCGTACAAGTTCGGCCTGCACGGCGAGACCTTCAATGCGTTCGGCGCGGCCAGCCTGGGGCACGGGATCCCCGAAGGCGGCGGCCAGGTCGTCAACCACGTCAAGGCCTCCGACCTGGTCAGCGCGGCCAGCAAGCACTTCGGGCAGGTGCGCCAGTACGCCAGCGTCGAGGAAGTGCGCGCGGTGGGCGGGCTGGGCGGCTACGACAACGACCGCGATGCGCTGGATATCCGCAGCCAGGCCTTAGCGATAGGCCTTCCGCTGGGGGCGCACCGCATGCACCACTTCACCAACCGCGACGGCCAGGCAACCTCGATCACGCTACCTTGCCGCAGTTGACCGGCGATTCTTTATATGTACACGTGTCCGATTCATCAGGAAGCCTGAGATGAAAAACTACTCTCTTTGGCTGGCATCTGGCTTGATGCTTGGCCTGTCCGCCTGCTATTTCCCCACCTCATTCGGAAAAAGAACCATGGTCGAACACACAGTGAACCCGCAGCCCAAGCAGGCGTACCAGATCACCATGACCCTGGCCGATGCGCCAGGGCCATTCGCCTTTATGCTGGGCCTGGTGCAGTACGACGTGGTTAACCAGGAATGCCTGTCGCCGCCGAAGGACAACCCAGGCGGCGCCCCCATGCATTTGACGCGCCATATTGAATTTGAACTCATTCGGGTCTCCGACGTCGAGTACACGGGTACGGTCTACGCCGACGGTCTGCTCGATGAGGACTACTACGGACGCGGAATTTGCCGGTGGCAGCTTACCCAGGCGCGGGTGCATCTGAAGGCCACGGGTGCACCGAGGGAAACGCTGTTCAACGCGAGTATTTCCGCAGAGCCGTTGCTGGCTGAAAAAACTGAAAAGATTTACTTTTTGAAAGAAGCTTATCCGGGTTATCCGGATTCAATAGCAGAAAATCCCCTGCATTCCGGACAGCGGGATCAAACAAAGATACCTCCCCAATTTTCGGAGAAGGATCTATTCACCATCACCGTGGCCTCGAAGAGGAGATCACCATGAGCATCACTAGCCAGCAGTATGCCAACCTGACGGCGCATGCCTACGGGGAAGAGCACGATGGCAAATCAGGGCAGATGCAGCATCTTGTCAGAACAGGGGTCACATTGGAGGGCGTGCCCTATAAACTCCTCGAGTACATGGACAAGGATTCCGGCTACCAGGGGGCCATCTACCAGCGCATGGATACCGGCCAGATCGTGGTCGCCCATCGCGGCACCGAGTTCGGCCGTGAATTCGTCA
>DATHAV010000328.1:0-3088 GCA_035296505.1 Pseudoxanthomonas sp. | reverse complement strand
TCGGCGGCCTGTGGGGCGCGCGCCTGGCCATCCATCTGGCCGGGCGCGTCTTCAGCGAGGAAGAGGACGGCCGCTACGCCAACCTGCGGCGGCTCTGGAACGGCAACCAGCGCAACTTCCTGCTGTTCTTCATGGCCCAAGCGCTGTTCGTGGCGCTGTTCTCGCTGCCGTTCTGGATCGCGGCGCACAACCCCGCCTCCGCCTGGACCCTATGGACGACCCTGGCGCTGCTGGTGTGGCTGGCCGCGGTCGTCGGCGAAGGCATCGCCGACCGCCAGCTCGCCGCGCACCGCCGCGACCCCGCCAACCGCGGCAAGACCTGCCGCAGCGGGCTGTGGCGCTACTCGCGCCATCCCAACTACTTCTTCGAGTGGCTGCACTGGTTCGCCTACGTGTTCCTCGGCATCGGCCTGGGCGCCGGCTGGGTCGCGCTGAGCCTGATCGGCCCGGCGCTGATGCTGGCCTTCCTGTACCGCGTCACCGGCATCCCCTACACCGAAGCCCAGGCCCTGCGCTCGCGCGGCGAGGACTACGCCGCCTACCAGCGCACCACCAGCCCTTTCATTCCGCTTCCTCCCAAGCGAAGCACCTGACCGCCGGAGCCGCCATGCCGTCCCCCACGCCGCCCATCGCCCGCGCCGATCTCCATATCCCCACTGCCGAGCGCGGCCTCACCCACTGGGCCGAAAGCGGCCGCCTGCCCGACGCGCCGCTGCGCCTGGGCATCCGCCGCATGTGCGCTCAGCGCCTGCGCGACGAACTGGCCGGCGGCGCCGACCAGGTCTGGGAACGCCAGCGCCTGCGGCTGGACGGCCTGCGGAGCAGCGCAATCGCGATCGAGACCGACGCCGCCAACCGCCAGCACTACGAACTGCCGCCGGCGTTCTTCCAGCTGTGCCTGGGCCGGCACCTGAAGTACAGCAGCTGCTATTGGGACGACAGCACGCCTGGCCTGGACGCGGCCGAAGCGCGGATGCTGGGGCTGTACGGCGAGCGCGCGGAACTGGCCGACGGCCAGCGCATCCTCGAGCTGGGCTGCGGCTGGGGCTCGCTCACGCTGTGGATGGCGCAGCGCTTCCCCAACGCGAAGATCACCGCGGTGTCCAACTCCAGGCCGCAGCGCGAGTTCATCGAGGCGCGCTGCCGCGAGCGCGGGCTGGGCAACGTGCGCGTCGTCACCTGCGACGTCAACGCGCTGGAGCTCGACGAAGCGCAGTTCGAGCGCGTGGTGTCGATCGAGATGTTCGAGCACATGCGCAACTACCAGCAGCTGCTGGGCCGCGTCGGCCGCTGGCTGGCGCCGGGCGGCAAGCTGTTCGTGCACATCTTCTGCCACCGCGACCTGATGTACCCCTTCGAGGTCCAGGGCGAGGACAACTGGATGGGCCGGCACTTCTTCACCGGCGGCCTGATGCCCGCGGCCGACACCCTGCTGCATTTCCAGGACGACCTGTCGATCGAGCAGCGCTGGCTGCTGTCCGGCGAACACTACGAGAAGACCGCCAACGCCTGGCTGCAGAACCACGACCGCAACCGCGACGCGGTGATGGCGATACTCGCGCAGGCCTACGGCCGGCAGGAGGCGAAAGTGTGGAACCAGCGCTGGCGTATGTTCTGGATGGCCTGCGCCGAGCTATTCGGCTACGACGCCGGCCGCCAGTGGATGGTGGCGCACTATCGGTTCCGGCGGTGAACCGGCGGCGGCGGTCTTCATGCTGGCGCCGTAGTTGGCGGGATTGCCCAATGCGCCCGCATCGTTAGCCGACTCGCCGATGCGGATCACACCGTCCGCCACATGCAGCCGAAGGTGGGGCCAGACCCGCCCCGCGCGCTCAGGCTACCGAAGGCGGGTCAAGACCCGCCCAGCGCGCCGTCGCCGGCGCGCACGCCAGCGTCGGATGGAATCACCCTATGACCGGCCCTTGCGGTGCCTGGGCATTCCGCTCCTGCTGCCTGCGCCGTTCCTCCTGGTGCGCCAACTGCACGGCCAGGTCCACTTGGGCGAACTCCGCCACGCTGCGCTCGGTGGGCACCTGCAGCGCGGCCGCCGGCACCAGCGCGCGGGAGGTGCCCACCAGGTCCGGATCGCCCCGGTAAACCATCAGGTTCGATGCCGCTCCATATTTTCCCTGCGCATCGGGCGCCAGTTTGATGCCGTCGATCGCGTCCAGGCGGTTTTGGCGCAAAACGACCGCCAGCCCCAGCGCCTCGCGCTCCAGCTGCTCGGGGGTGTAGGCCAAGCCCAGCTGCGCCCGGCTGGCTGCCAGCGCCTCGCCCGCCTGGACATACAGCCCATGCCGTGGGTGCTGCGGGTGGCGCAGATCCTGGGCGGGGAGTCGATCGGGGGCATAGGTGGGCAGCTGAGCTTGTGCCACCGCCGGCTGCGACCCCGGCACCGCCTGCGCCTGCCAGGCGGCGGTGTGCTGTTCGGGGGTAAGGGCGAGGGCCTGGTTCTTGTCCACCCGCACGCTGAGCGGCGGTTTGGCGAAGTTGTCGCGGCGGCTGTGCACGGTCACGATGCCGGCGGCGAGTTCCAGGTGGCCGATCTGGAACTTCGGCACGGCCTGGGTCGCGGCGGTGACGGCGGCGGCCAGGCGTTCGCTCTTGTCGGTGTGCGGGATACCGCGCGCCTCTTCCAGGGCGTCCACCGCGTCCAGGGCCTGCCCGTAACGCCCATGCAGCGGGTGATGCGGGTGGCGGAAGTCGGGGTGACCGGCGGGCTGGGCGGTGCGTGGGTGGCCGCCGGGACCTGCGCGGGACGGGGCGGCTCAGCGGCGGGCGTGTCCATTGCGCCGGAAGGATTCGGGCTCTGCAGCCTGCGCTGCTGGGATTCCCGGAAGTCGCGCAGGTAGGAGTCGCGGTGGGTCAGCACGCCGTCGCCGTTCTGGTCCGTCAACAGGCCGTCCACGTGGTAAGGGCCGTCCGGCACCTTGGCGGCGATAGCGTCGACCACGCCCTGATCGTCCAGCTCACCTTTTTTCCACTGTTTGTAGAGCCCTGCAAGCTCGATGCCTTGCAGATAACCGATGGAGTTGTAAGGCAACCACCCCTCCTTGAAGTCGGGGTGGTGCTGCTCCAGGTCCTTGAA
>DATHAV010000327.1:0-1870 GCA_035296505.1 Pseudoxanthomonas sp. | reverse complement strand
GGGTCGTGGTCCCAGGCCCAGATCTCGCAGTAGACGCCTATCTCGCGGATGCGCCGCGCGATCAGCTGCGTGTACTGCGCGCCGAAGTCGAGGATCAGGATGCGGTCGGAATGGATGCTGTCGCTGTGGAGGTCGGTCATGAAGCGCGGGCACTTTGCTGGAAGAGAAAACCGCCGGCCGCCAGGACCGTGGAATACGACAACACCTGCCCATCTGCATTGGCGCGCCTCGCTCGGCAACCTTCAGGCCTCCTGGGGCCACCCCGCCGCCTCGAACCCCGGCATTGCCTTCCCGCGGCGGCGGGCGCGCAAGGCAGGCAGCGCAAGTGCATACGCTTACCCCATCCTGTAGTTCGGCGGCTCCTTGGTGATCTGCACGTCGTGTACGTGGCTCTCGCGCTGGCCCGCGCCGGTGATCTTGACGAAGCTGGGCCTGGCGCGCATTTCGTCGATGGTGGCGCAGCCCACATAGCCCATGGTCGAGCGCAGGCCGCCGGACAGCTGGTGGATGATGCTGGCCAGCGGGCCGCGGTACGGCACGCGCCCCTCGATGCCTTCGGGCACCAGCTTGTCGGCGTCGCTGGCGTCCTGGAAATAGCGGTCCTTGCTGCCCTGCTCCATCGCCCCCAGCGAGCCCATGCCGCGGTAGCTCTTGTAGCTGCGGCCCTGGAACAGCTCGGGCTCGCCCGGGGCTTCCTCGGTGCCCGCGAACAGCCCGCCGATCATCACCGTCGATGCACCGGCCACGATCGCCTTGCCGATGTCGCCCGAGTAGCGGATGCCGCCGTCGGCGATCAGCGGGATGCGGTCCTGCAGCGCATCGGCCACCATCGACACGGCCGTGACTTGCGGCACGCCGACGCCGGCGACCATGCGCGTGGTGCAGATCGAACCCGGGCCGACGCCGACCTTGACCGCGTCGGCCCCGGCGTCCATCAGCGCCAGCGCCGCCTCGCCGGTGACGATGTTGCCGCCGATCACCTGCAGGTTGCCGAAGCGCTTCTTGATCCAGGCCACGCGGTCGAGCACGCCCTGCGAGTGGCCGTGCGCGGTATCCACGATGACCACGTCCACGCCCGCCGCCACCAGCGCCTCGACCCGCTCCTCGGTGTCGCCGCCGACGCCCAGCGCGGCGCCGACCAGCAGCCGCTCCTGCGCGTCCTTGGCCGAGTCGGGGTAGTCGCGCGCCTTCTGGATGTCCTTGACCGTGATCAGCCCGCGCAGGGCGAACCGGTCGTTGACCACCAGCACCTTCTCGATCCGGTGCCTGTGCAGCAGCTGCAGGACCTCGTCGTCGCTGGCGCCCTCGGCCACCGTCACCAGGCGGTCCTTCTTGGTCATGATGTGGCGCACCGGATCGTCGAGCTGCTTTTCGAAGCGCATGTCGCGATGGGTCACCAGCCCGACCAGCTGGCCGCGGTCGTCGACCACGGGCACGCCGGAGATGTTGCGCGCGGCGGTCAGCGCCAGCACCTCGCGGATCGTGGTTTCCGGGCCGACGGTGATCGGGTCGCGGATCACGCCGGACTCGAACTTCTTGACCTTGGCCACTTCGGCCGCCTGCTGCTGCAGGCTCAGGTTCTTGTGGATGATGCCGATGCCGCCGAGCTGGGCCATGGCCACGGCCAGGCGGGCTTCGGTCACCGTATCCATGGCCGCCGACACGATCGGAAGCTTCAGGCGCAGGCCGCGCGTCAGACGCGTGGCGAGGGAAACGTCCCTGGGCAGCACCGTCGAATGGGCCGGCACCAGGGAGACATCGTCGTAGGTAAGCGCTTCGGCCTGGATGCGCAGCATCGGCGGACCCGAGTGTGGGAAGCGCGCAATTGTAACAGGCCGTAACAGCGCCCCCCCCCCCCCCCCCCCCCCCC
>DATHAV010000326.1:0-2170 GCA_035296505.1 Pseudoxanthomonas sp. | reverse complement strand
TCATCGGCGATCGCCGCCCCTATTCCGCGGCTCGCGCCGGTCACCAGCGCGATCTCGCCCTTCAGAGGCTGCTCTGCGCTCATAGGCTGCTCCATTCGTCCAGGGCCGACCGCAGGTCGGCGGGGGTTGCCAGGGATTTGGCGTCCAGGCGCTTGTCGATCCGCTTGGCAAGGCCGGTCAGCACCTTGCCCGGGCCGCACTCGGCAAGCCTGCGCGCACCGCGGTCCGCCAGTGCCTGCACGCACTGGATCCAGCGCACCGGCATATGCAGCTGACGCACCAGCGCATCGCGAATCGCCTTGATGTCGTCGTGGACCTTGGCATCGACGTTCTGGACCACCGGCAGCGCCGGGAGATGCCATTGCAGGGACGCCATCGCCTGGCCCAGACGCTGCGCCGCGTCGTGCATGAGCGGCGTGTGCGACGGCACGCTGACCGCCAGTCTCACGACCTTGCGCACGCCGCGCTCGGTGAGCAGCGCGATCGCGCGATCCACTGCGTCGGCATGGCCGCCGACGACGGTCTGGCCGGGAGAATTGAAGTTGGCCGCAACCACTTCCGTGTCCTGCTGCGAAGCCTGCGAACATACCTCGGCAATGAGGGCGTCCTCGGCGCCGATGACCGCGGCCATCGCACCCACGCCCTCGGGCGCCGCATCCTGCATCAGCTGCCCGCGCAGGCGCACCAGCCGCGCGCCGTCGTGCAGCGACAGCGCGCCCGCAGCGACCAGCGCGGCGTATTCGCCCAGGCTGTGGCCGGCGAGCGCGGCAGGCTGCGGGCCGCCCTGCCCTTGCCACACGCGCCAGACCGCCACGCCGGCGGCGAGCAGCGCCGGCTGGGTGAATTCGGTGCGGTTGAGCATCGGTTCGGACCCCTCCTGCGACAGCGCCCACAGGTCGGCACCAGCGCCGGCTGAGGCCTCGTCGAAGGCTTCGCGCACGAGTGGAAACTCCTGCGCCAGTTCGGCCAGCATCCCGATCGACTGCGAGCCCTGCCCAGGGAACACGAACGCGAGTTGCGTGGAAGTGGGCGAAGCCTGGGTCACGCGATCATCCGGCAGTAATTAAGGCAGCGACGATGATACGGGCCAACACCCGCGGGCGTCTGTACCACGCCGTATGCAAAGGCTTCGCCTAGTAGCGCAGCAACGCCGAGCCCCAGGTGAAGCCGCCGCCAAAGGCTTCGAGCAGCAGCAGCTGGCCGCGCTCCACGCGGCCCGAGCGCACGGCTTCGTCGAGCGCCATCGGCACCGAGGCCGAGGACGTGTTGCCGTGCCGGTCCACGGTCACCACCACGCGATCCATCGACATCTCCAGCCGCTTGGCGGTGGCTTCGATGATGCGCAGGTTGGCTTGGTGCGGGATCAGCCAGTCCAGGTCGCGTTTGCCCAGCCCATTGGCTTCCAGCGTCTCGTCGACCACGCCGTCGAGCGCCTTGACCGCGTACTTGAAGACGTCGTTGCCCTTCATGTTGATGCGCGCGCCCGCGTTCGGCTGGTCGGGCTTGAAACCTGCGGACACCCCTACCGGGTTCCACAGCAGGTCCTTCTTGGCGCCGTCGGCGTGCAGGTGGGTGCCAAGGATGCCGGTTTCGTTATCGGCCTTGAGCACCACCGCGCCGGCACCGTCGCCGAACAGGACGCAGGTGGTGCGTTCGCTCCAGTCGACGATGCGGCTCAGGGTTTCCGCACCGATCACCAGCACGGTCTTGGCGTCGCCATTGCGCACGAACTTGTCGGCCACGCTGAGCGCATAGACGAAGCCCGAGCAGGCGGCGTTGACGTCGAACGCGGCGCAGCCGGCCGCGCCCAGGCGTGCCTGGATCAGGCAGGCGGTGGACGGAAAAATCAGGTCCGGCGTGGTCGTACCGACCACGATCATGTCCAGGTCGGCAGCGGTGACGCCTGCGGCCTGCATCGCCCGCAGCGCGGCCTGCTCGCCGAGGTCGCCGGTGGTCTGGCCTTCGGCGGCGATGTGCCGCTCGCGGATGCCGGTACGGCTGCGGATCCATTCGTCGCTGGTGTCCACCCGCTTGGCCAGGTCCTCGTTGGTCAGGATCTGCTCCGGCAGATAGCTGCCGGTGCCCGCGATGCGCGCATAGATGCGCCTACACATGTGCTCGCTGGAGGTCCGCCCGATAGGGGCCCGTTCGCTCATGCCTGCTCCCGCTG